>JAYZAR010000104.1:0-8882 GCA_036339635.1 Planctomycetota bacterium
AGCGATTTTTTTTGAGAGTGAAAACCGAAATGACGAAGCCGCCTATGGTCGCGAAGTCTTGACTCGGTTCTTGAGACGTGTTTGGCGACGCCCAGTCACTACACTGGAAGTCGACCAGTTCATGAATCTGTTCGCGGAATATCGACCATCCTTTCCAAGCCTCGAAACGGCCATGTTGGAAGTCTTGGCGACGGCGTTAGCCAGCCCCGAGTTTCTCTATCTCGCGCAACGGATCACGCCCGAGTCGACGAACATCACAAATAAGATCAGCGATCATGAATTCGCCAGCCGCTTGTCAATTTTTCTCTGGTCCAGCATTCCTGACGAGGAACTTTTGGAACTGGCAGACCGGGGCGAATTACAAAAACCGAGCGTATTGAACGGACAAATCGAACGGATGCTGGCCGATCCACGGGCCCATCGATTCACCAGCAATTTCGTTCGGCAATGGCTGGGTCTGGACGGTCTCGAGAACGCGACTCACCTCAAAGACGACGCGCTGCGTGCCGCGATGGAGGAAGAACCCGTTGCTTTCTTCGAAGAAGTCTTGCATCACAACCACAGCGTGATGGACTTTCTCCATTCCGATTATGCGATCGTCAATGAACGACTTGCGGCTCACTATCGAATCCCCGCTGTTCGGGGACCCCATTTCCGCAAAGTTTCCATCGACCCGAAAACGCCACGTGGCGGCCTTCTGACGAATGCCGCAGTGCTGGCAATGAATTCCGAGGGAACGGATTCTCATCCGCTGAAGCGAGGCGTATGGATGCTGGAACGAATCCTGCATGATCCACCACCACCGCCACCACCGAATGTTCCGGAAGTCGATCTTACCGACCCGGAAATTCTGAAGATGACGTTGAAAGAACGGATCGCCGACCATCGAAACAAACCAGCCTGTCTCTCGTGCCATGCACGAATTGATCCTTGGGGAATCGCATTCGAAAACTACGATGCGTTGGGATCCTTTCGAACGCGTATTAAAGACAAACCAGTGGATGCGACCTCCGAGCTATTCAACAAACAGACCTTGGCTGGAATGGAGGGACTGAAGCGATATCTGCTCACAGACCGCCAAGACCAATTCTGCAGAGCGATGGTTCACAAGATGACAGCCTACGCCCTCGGTCGTCCGCTCTCCTTTGGCGACCACGCTGACATTGACAATTTGACTACACTTTGGAGAACGGACGGCGATCGCCTGGGCGATCTGATTCACCTGATCGTCAACAGTGAGATTTTTGCATCGAGATGAGCGTGTCTCGTGACTCGCTTGCCGAACCAATACGTCGACCAAGCATTGAACCTGCGCAAAGCACAACTCCCAAACCGAACCCCGCTCTGAAAGAATCAGTGCGTTCGAAAACACAGGAATGGAAAATGAGTGACAAACCGCAATTAATGAACCGGAACACATTCCTCCGTGGCACGGGAATGGCGCTCGCCCTTCCCTGGTTTGAAACCTTCGCAAACGCGGGCCCCAATTCCGAGGCAACTCCAAAGCGTTTTCTCAGCGTCTACCATCCCGACGGGGTCGGCTTACCACTCAAATCCGATCCTGCCTGGAAAGACTGGAGCTGGTTTCCTCGAGGCGGTGAGAAAGATTTCCAATTGACCAAGGTGCTCGACGTCCTTGAGCCCTTACGAAGTGATATCACCATTTATTCCGGCCTGTCTCACCCCGCTGTACGTAACGTCCACGGGCATTCCAATGCCGATCAATATCTAACCGGTGCGGCGACGGGCGGCCACGGCCCTTACAAAAACTCGATCTCGCTTGATCAGGTTTACGCCGAGCACGCTGGTGAATTCACACGACACACATCGCTGGTGATGTCAACCAACGGTGGAATCGGTGGACCGCGTGGCGCACAAACGCAATCTTTCAATCGTGAGGGTCGGCCAATTCCGGCAATGAACAAGCCGAAGCAAATTTTTGACATGCTATTTGTCACGAGCGGGAAAGATGCTGCCGCGAAATTAGCGAGAAGCAAGAGTTCGCTCGATCTGCTGATTGCGAACGCGCGATCCCTGGGGCGACAACTCTCCAGTCACGACCAACGTACGCTCGACCAATACCTGGATGCGGTTCGCGATACCGAAGTCAAACTTACGAAGGCCCAGAAGTGGATCGATACTCCGATTCCTGAAGTGGACACGACGAACTTGCATTTGGATGCTGACCCGAAAGAAGCCAGGCTTTATTTCCAAACCATGTACGAGTTGATCTACCTCGCATTCCTGAGTGATTCAACGCGAGTCGCAACGTTCCAACTTGGCAGGGAAAACGGCGAAGGTCCGCATGATTTGCTTTCCAAAGCTGTAGGGCTGGGCGGTGCTCATGGCTTGACGCATGAAGTCAAGAAACCGAATGGCTGGAAAAACCTTGGGACCTACAACCGTTATCAAGCCGAAGAGTTCGGCCGTTTTGCTCAACGGCTCAAAGAGACGGCCGAACCAAACGGAAACGGCAACATGCTAGACAATACGTTTGCAATGCACGGGTCTGCATCCAGCAGTTTCCACCTTTCGCGGAACTATCCAATCATATCAGCCGGCGGCAAGAATCTGGGCTTCACCAATGGCCGATATCTCAAATTTGGAAGCGGCAACGAAGACAACCAAGCGGGCGCGGGCATCGTGAGTGACGCCGGCTGGCGGGGGAAGATGGAAGCCGAAGAACTGCCGCTTGCGCAACTATTTGTCACGATTCTGCAACGTCTCGGTGTGGAAACCGACTCGTTCGCCGGTTACACCGGCACGCTAAATCGCGTGTAATTCCCGGAATCATTCACAAACTTGGCGATGACTTTATCGAGCCGGCCACTGCCAGCCGTGCTGATAGAGCAAGTCCCCAGCTTGCAGAACGCTTTCAACCGTTTCCTTTTGCAAGCGAATTGAAGTCCAATTTCATCTGACTCAAGTGCTCGCACAAGCCGTTCAATGTGACTGACGACGATGACTTGACTGTTCTCAAACGCCAGGCGAATCATGCTCGCCAAAGGCGAAATGAGATCCGGATGGGGACTCGTTTCCGGTTCGTTCAAGATCAGCAACTGAGGCGGCCTTGGTGAGAACAATGGGGCCACCATCAGTAGATACCGAAGCGTACCATCGGAAAACTCTCGCGCGCTCAGCTGACGTAACATTCCAGACTGGGCGAGCATCACCTGCATTCCGCCCTCCCGTTTTTGATCTGTAATCTTGACCCGGTAAAGGCAGCGTCAATCGCGTGACTCAAGCCATCCGAGTCACCGATTTCGTGAATGGTTTGGAGTGCTGCAGACAGATTGCTGCCGTCATCGGCCATTACCGGAGTGGACGTCTGTGCCAATGGAAGGCTCGCAGGCGCATCCGCATCGCAGCGAAACGTATCATAGAAGGGCCAATTCCGAAGCTGGTCTCGCATGACGATCAACGCGGGCGCTGCATACGGTTCTGCGTATTCCGTCAACATGCTATCCCACACCGCGATCGGCAAATCAACATCATGCCACTTTCCTCTCCCGCTGCGGCAACGCCAACGACTGCCACGACCGTCCGCGCAGAGCGATTTCGCATCCAGCGACGCTCCATTTCAAATGCACTCTCGCTTGATCACGCGGTCACCATAAAACATCGCCTCAACGTCGTTGGCCTGCCGAGATCAATGCAGTAGCTCAGCCGGTCTGCCAGAACCCCCAATTTCAAAGCAATCGGCTTTGACCGAAGAGTTCCCAAGATCGGCTGCTCAGCCCGCTTCATTTCATTGGAAATGCTCTCAGGCCCCGCCCACAACACCGAACCAAAATCACCCTCACTCGCTAAACTTCGACTCAATCCACCCGACCCTGCCGCTGCAATCAAACGCAACAAACAGTAGAGATTCGTCTTGCCAAAACCGTTCGGGCCAGTGATCAAATTGAGCTCGCCAAGATAAACGTTTAGAGAACGAATCGATCGGTAACCAGCAATCCCAATCCGTTGAATCACGAGACGGACCGTTGATGCAATGGTTAACTCATCAGCAAGCGAGCAAACGTATGGAAACGCAATGACACGAGGATACCAAACGAATCTTAGCAAACAACTTCCACGCATTTGAAAGACACCAAAACGTCGATCGAAAACCTCCCCTGACTCTGCAATATCACCAAGCCATATACGCTTGGCTGCCACCAAGCAAACGATTCGCGTTGGCACGTAGGGCCGCCGTAGAAAACACTGGAATCACCCAAACAAACCAAGCGAGATCGTGGAGTGGGCAATTTGTCGAGTGGCTTCAACTCAGCGACTTTTGCAGGATGCCTGAAATCGCCCCCGGAGACACCAAGACACCAAGACACCAAGACTAATGCAAAACCCAATCCTGTTGTTGCCGCTGTGCAGGCATTAAGATGTCAGCCGATCTACCAATGCAAGATCGATCAAACACACCCGCCTGCACCTACCTATCCATCTGCACCTACCTATCCATCTGCAGCAGGCGTTGGCTTCCTTCAAACGATTCCTGAATCGATGATAATGAACAAAATATCGTCTGGCATGCTTGCCTTCTACTTTCTGCTCGCTGTTTCCGGATTCGCACACGCGGACCAAACGCTCGAATTGGCGGCACCATTCACTGACAACATGATCTTGCAGCGTCAGGTGGAGGTTCCGATTTGGGGATTCGATAGGCCGGGCACTACGGTCACCGTCGATTTTGCCGGGCAGACGAAATCAGCGACGGCGAACAAAAATGGCGACTGGATGATCAAACTCGCCCCGCTGACGGCGTCACGGTCGGAGCAAACATTCAAGGTCACAAACGACCGGCAGGAGACCGTTACACTAGTCGGCGTATTGGTGGGCGAAGTCTGGTTCTCATCTGGCCAATCCAACATGGTCTGGACCGCTGGCAGTAGCATGTGTCGCGAACTCGCCCGCGAGATCGCTGGTTCGAAAACCGACATTCCGATCCGTGAAATCAACATCAGCACCGTTTCAGCTCTTTACCCGCAAAAGAGGGCGACATCCGATGGTGGCTGGAAAACACATCAGAGTGCCAGCGGATTCTCAGCACTCTCCCTCGCCTTCGCTTACGAACTCTACAAAGAACTGGACGTCCCGGTCGGCATTCTTTTGAGTGCTCACAGCAATACTCGAATTGAAGCCTTCACCCAACGCAAGGCGATCGAGCAACATCCAGGACTGGCGAGTGATGCCGCTTTGATTCACGACGCCGATCCGCGGCTCGTGCAGGGCCGAAAAGCTTTTGATCAATACTACCAAGAATTAATGACCTGGCAAAAAACGGCCGGCGATGCCGCCGACGCCGGCGGCCGTATTCCCGCACGCCCAAACCTTCCTGGCATCGCTGGAATGTGGCGAGGACCCTCGCAGTTCTTCAACGGCAAAATCAACCCCGTCATTCCCTACGCGATCCGCGGAGCGATCTGGTGCCAGGGAACGAGCAATTCTGGAGATGGCAGGATTTACGCCGCTCGCATGGAAGCGCTTGTCAATGGCTGGCGAGACGCGTGGGACATGCCTGACATGCCATTCTATTTTACGCAGATGCAATGCTACGGCAGTCCCGACCCAAACAACGTTGGATTTGCTGACATCCGTCAGGTTCAACACTTGTTCTTCATGAACAATCGGAACAACGTTGGGATGGTTGTTCAATCAGATCTAAACTCAGCGCGACCGCAGGGAATTCACTACTACAACAAACTACACCCCGGCATGCGGATGGCGCGGTGGGCATTGGCGAAACAGTACGGAAAGGACATCGCCTATACCGGCCCAATTTATTCCGGCTACAAAATCAGCGGCAATCAAGCGATCATTTCGTTCGAACAAGACAGCCTGTTCGGTGGTCTCATGGTAGGCAGTAAAGGGATGGCCAAGGATTACCGCGAAGAGGGCAAGTTCGTAGAACCGGCAAAACCGACGCCTGGTGATCGCTTGAACCATTTTCGGCTTTGCGGCAAAAACAAAGTATGGCACGCTGCCGATGCAGTTATCTCGGGTGACACCGTTGTCGTCACGGCCAAAAGTGTCCCCCAACCAACCGGAGTTCAATATGCCTACAGCGCCGTCCCTGAGAAATCGAATCTTTACAATTTGGCAGGCCTGCCAGCAACGCCCTTCGCGGCGATTGATGGCGAGCTGATTTTCGAAGAAGACGATCTTGAAAAAGCAGCGGCCGAAAAAGCTCGATACGCTCAATACACTGACCCCAATTACCCGATCCTGCAAGTCGTTGAATATTTCCGTGATGGGGCAATCATTCAACGCGATGAAGTGATTCCAATCTGGGGACATGCCAACGAGGGAGTCGAAGTCAAAGTAACTTTGGGTGGTGTTACCCGAACGGCCGTCGCCAATGAACTGCAGCAATGGGCAGTCACGTTCCCGCCACTCAAGGCTTCCGCAGAGCCCATTTCGCTATCGGTCATCTCAAGTCACGACCGCAGTCGAACGGTCAACAATATCTTGGTCGGTGACGTCTGGTATTTAACCGGATCGACGCGGTTGAATGGCGAGATGGCTTACAACTCACGAGATAAAGGAATTGAACCACCGCCGACGCTGCCATCACTTCGTGAATTCCGACGAAAAACCAGCGCTAGCACGTTCACGACCCCCAGAAAACGCAAGTTCGAAACGGGGGGTGGAAAGTACCGCTCATCTTGGATGAACAGTGATGTATGGGAAGGGGATCGCGGCATCACCATGTTTGCGTATCACTTCGCCAAGACACTCAATCGTAAAGGTGTCCCGCAAGGATTTATCACGATGTCTTCGGGCCAAGGTGGTCGCGCAAAGCAAATGGCTTCGCCGCTCTCGTGGACTTCGTTTGCCGGAGTCAAAGAAATCAAGGAACCAGCATTCAAATCGCGCTTAGACGAATTGTTCATGCAGTACCCCAGCACCGATGTCGCGCAACGAGCGCTCACCGATCACATTCAGCAAGTCAAAGGGTTTGTTGACACGATTGTTGCAGCAGATCAACAAGGAAAGGAACTATCGGAAGCTGCGCCGCTGGCCGCCCCACCCTTCCCAGAAGCCGGTAAGGGTAGCGAGATCAGTTCCGACATGATTCCCACATACGCGTACAACTGGTGCGTCAGCCCAATGACACCAATGGCGGTCGCCGGCGTCATCTGGGTTCCGTCCGAACATAACATCGGATACGACCCTTCCATCTACGCTGACGAACTGGAGGTTTACGCGAACAGTTTGGTTGGCACCTATGGGCAGCAGGACGTGCAATTCATCTATGCCCAGCCAGCCGAGTCGCTGGTCGAAAAGATCAGCACTCCCCAGATCCCCGGTTCAAAGCACATTACATTCGAGCAATGGCCTAAAAGCCTGCGAGAGATCGCTATCGAGATGGCAAAGCTCGCAGAATAAATGGCAGAACGTTTGACGCACGAGCAGTACGATGTTCAAAAAACCTACGATGTTCACACGCGCTGGCACGCACGCTTGGCCGAGCTTACCCGCAGCCACTTGATTCGCATCAGCCTTCAACCACATGAATCCTCATGCCAGGTCCAACTGAATCCTGTTCCACTTGCAACTTACCTCGCTTGCAACCTGACTGGAGATTCAATCTTCTCGAATTAATTTTCGATCTTGCAAGTGCTGTAACTGTTTCTAGACTTGCGGGTAGGTCAAACCAGAACATTGTGGGTCGACCAGAATCCCGCATCCAAGCTTTTGTCTCTCCACCCTTGCTGCTCGACCAATCATGAAGAAACACGAATGGCGTGAGACCACCGAGGAAGGCGAAGTCCGCCTAGTGACGGCGTTGCACCACGCCGGTAAATGGCAGCTACGTTCGCGACTTAAGTCAGAGAGGGAATGGACAGATTTTCCCGTGATTTCGCTCGAGGATCTCGAAACCTTGCACGATATCATTTCGAAAAAGTATCGCCGCAACCGCGTGCCGCACAGCCACGTCCTGCAACTGGACGCCTTGCTTGAAGCTGCCCGACGCCGGAAGTAGGTAAGTACGTAGGTCATGCTTCCGCGGGCGAATCCCAAAGAATACGAGCTCCTATCGGCTTTATAAACGCACGAGGTACAATAGTGCTCATGAAGCTTGTATCCCACCCACTACCGCTCGGCCTCTTTTTCTGTCAGGCGATTGCCACTCTTGCGGAACCTCCCAGGTCGGTGATTCCACCACAGCATCGGGCAGTCCTACAAGAACACTGTTTTGATTGTCACGATTCGCAATCCAAAGAAGGGGGTGTTGACCTGCAAACTCTCTCCTTGGAAATCAGCACTGTCGAGACAGCGGAGCGGTGGCAGAAAGTTCTCGCGGTCCTCAATTCGGGCGAAATGCCACCCGAGGACGCGACACAAATTAACCCCGAGAAGAAAACGCTCTTGCTGGATGATTTGTCAGGTCAAATCGTTGTGGCACGGGATGTCCTGACCGATTCAGCTGGTGTCATTACCATGCGGCGATTGAATCGCCGGGAATACGAGAACACGGTATTCGATTTAGTCGGAGTCCGGATTGAGGCGAAGGATCTGCCCAGCGATGCAAACTCGCAAGGCTTTGATACCTCCGGTGGATCACTGTTCTTCTCGAGCGACCAATTTGAACAATACCTGACGCTCGCCAACGAAGCACTTGAGGCAGCCTTTGTCTACGGCAAGAAGCCAGGACAAAGGAAGGTTCGGCGAGAGTCCGAATCTTTGATCAATCCACGCTTCAGGCGATTGCGGACGAAATTAAAAGAAGATTTTGATCGCGCTGCTCAGTGGAGGGCAACTAACGGGCAGCAAAGCCCCGCCGAATTCGGGTTTATCGATGAGAGTGATGTTCAATTCCACGAGCGACTACACCGCCAGCAATACGCGAGTTACGTTCGCTACTTGGAAGCTCCCGAATC
>JAYZAR010000105.1:0-4345 GCA_036339635.1 Planctomycetota bacterium
GGACGATAGCATCTATAAGTTCGGTGGTTTGGGCAAGATCAAGCACGCCAAATCCTTCTTAAGCATTGCTGTTGGCTTGGAACAGGCAGATCCATCTGCCGACTCTGATTGGTTGTGCCATCTTTGCCCCAGCCGACAAAAGATCGACTTGAGTCAAACTTGAAAAAAAGTTCGAAAACCTGAGCCCCTTTCCCATAGACCCTCCGAGGTCAGATCGTCCATAATGCGAGCACTGCCCGGGAGGAGCCCAATCTGGATGGTTGAGCAGCGGGTATCCATTGCATTGAAGGAGAACGCAATGCCGTCGAGAACTCACGCAATCGCCGTCATCGATCTCGGTGAGTTTCTTGTTACCGAGAAGCAACTGTCTCCAGCCCGATTTGCTAAACGAAAGCTTGGGCGACAGCCGTTGGTCATTCGTATGGGCCGACGCTTAAGCGAGTGCACGCTGGTAAACCAAGTTTTTATCACTGGATCGAACATTCCGGCATCGCTTTTGACATGTGGTTTGCCGGGACTGCGACTGCTGAATCTCCCGTCCTGCCATGTCTCTCAACGGCTGGCGGCTGCTGCGGACGAGAGTAGTGCCGAATGGGTCGTCTATGTTCCCGCGAATCGGCCCTTTGTTGATTCAGTATTAGTCGATCAATTGATTGCTAAAGCCGCCCGGGCGGGTGAGTGTGACTACATTGGCTACGGTTCGGCTGAAGGAGACTGGCGCCGAATGAGTGACCTCGGCCTGGCAGGGGAAGTTTGCCATAGCGACACCTTGCGACGACTCCGCCGTAATGCAGATCGATTACCAGCGGATTCGGACCTGAGTATAGCGTCTTGGTTGGGGCATGCGCCTGGTGCTTACCATCTTAAGTACATTCCCATGCCTAGGGAGCTGGACCGAAGTGATTTGCGTTTTGCCGTTTCGAATGAGTCGGATTGGGATGATGCCGAATTACTGTGTGAAACTGTCGCCGGCGAGGATTCACCTTGGCAGGAGCTGACTCAGCTAGTGATTGGTAACGCTTGCTTGCGAGAAGCGATGGCGACTCGCAACGCATAATCGCTAAAGCTTCCCTCAAGCGGCCAGCCCGCCTAACCGATACAAACCGATGGCCTCACAGGTCATCGGTTTTTTGTTGCGCCGTGACGATGTTCCGGACCCAACGCTCAAACACCCCAAAACACGCTCGCGCTCCGATGCAAATCAAGCATTCCAATGAAAAGTCTGCGGTGATGACCGTGATCTTACTGGTCGGCGGTCTTTTTCCACTGGGCGGCTGCCGGATCTGTACCGACTGCGAAGACCTAGCTTACCCAGCTTACGGTGGGAGTTGGCAGCGGACCCTGCGCAACGAGGGGCGTGTCGGAAGTGTCTTTGCACCGGCCGGTGGGAAGACCAGCAAATTAATCGATCGCGATGTTCCACCAGATACTGTCGACTTGGAGCGTCAGCGACAGGAAGAAAAAGACAACCAAAAGGAGAACCTGTTAGATCTGGAGTCTTCCGAGGCAAAATCCGAATCGGATCAAACGGGAAGCGACTACGATTTACCGCTTGAACCGCTCCGTGATGCAGAGCCGGAAAATGACAAGAGCGATGAAGAGCATGAGCTTCAACAGAATGTGCCAGAAGACATCAACGTCAATCGCGGACCCAATCCTAACAGCCCAATCACAGCAGCGATTAAGAGAATCCTGCCATTCTAAATCGTCAAGTTTCGGCTGATTCACGTTGCACTGTTGAACGCAGAATACTCGGGGAGCTGATCCAGCTGAGAGGATCTTGGAATCTAGATTTCGCCATTGAGCAAATTGATTAACCCTGGCTGGATAATCCGATCGCGAAAAAGACGCGTAGTCGCAGTGAACGCGACCGTCACGCGGTTGGAGTGGTCAGATGATCGCCGCGATTACCATGCGGTGGCTTTGCGTCGACTGCTTCTCCGGGCTCAGCAAACGCCAACATTGGTTTTATTTGCCCGCCGGTCTTGCTTCGGGTTTTGCTTTGGTCGGCTGACAACTAAATCGCGGTAGGAATCAAATGCTTTTCGACTCAATTTACCTGATCGTCCCTCGACCAGATGGGCAATCACGTCTGCTCCGCTTCGGTAAATCTTTGAAGTCAACATCGTGACATCGGCGTCAGCGATCACCCCAGGAGCGACGTTCAGAGTGGTGGAGATGCCCACTCTGGCAGCAATCGACAAGCTTGGATTGCTGCTACGAACTTGTATCAATCCAGATGGGGTTGTTTGCAACAAGCCCGTACTGTTGAGCTGCCAATGCAGAGCGGGTACCAAATCACCATGGGATATCTGCCAAATCGGTTCCCGTCCAAACAGTACGATCTCTTTTTCTCGCCAGCTTCGCTCAGCCGGGAGACCAAATTTGGCGGGGTGAAATAGAACGGTAACAGCTTCACGGCCAGCGGAACTGACACCATTTGAGTAACCCTCCGGACCGAATCCAGTCAAGGACGCTCGGCTTGTTCGGCGGCGCCGTTGGATCAGCTGTATTGGCGTTGACGATCACCTCAATCGCATCGACAACCGCCAGTTCCAAGTCGCCGGCGAATGAAAGCCAGGCATCTTTTTGCCTACCGTTCAGACTTGTAATGACTGGTATCCCACACTGCCGCTTCAGCCGCGGAACCGTCTTTGGACACGATTCAAAACCGCCGTTGTAAGCGTTCTCACTTTTACATAGTTCGGCCTCAGGAAAATGATTCTGCGTGTCGCTTCGTCGTCTGACGAGCCGCGTATGACCTGCTCCTCCATCAAAGACGGCATCACCGTATCCACAGCGCCGGCAATCGCCACCTTGCGAACCATTTCCGGTTTCAGCATTAATGGGTAAGTACCGACCAAAATCGGTGAACGCAGCGGCAAGCCCATGTAGCGTGCGGTGACATCCTGATGAATTTCAGCTTCTCATTTCGACCACAGCAGGAAGATCAAGTCCCCACATTTGTTACTTGAGTATCCCGGACAGGCAGTGGTGCGGAGCAATTGGGATGCCGAAGCATTCAAACCGATAGGAATCGGCATCTGCGTCTGCTCGAAGGTGCTTCCATGGCACCGTTTGCGGCAAATGCGCGGAAATGCGGATTGATTTCCCTGCGTCAATGTTGCGGCAACTCGTACACTGCGTACGTCTCATTGGCCTCTCCCTTGGTGGGGTAGAGGCGTACCAGCGGCAGGTTGTTACCAGTCACGCGGCGATCGACAATCATCATTCTTGCACCGTATTCGCGACGATATTCACGAAGTTTGTCATATTGAATTGTCACCCGCACAAAGCCGAGGCGTTGCGGATAAATCTCTAAAAAACGCCGATTCCACTCCCCCAAACTCACGGCATCCTGAGGAACGTCTTTCCAATTCACGACTTCGGCGCGGTGGGCATACCACTTGAATGTCTGTTGATGACGTGGCGTTAAGAAAACGGCATCCTGCGGCGACGAAAGTCTCGCCCAACGACAAACGGCCAACCAATCTTTCATGACCTGAAGCTGGGTCTGTCGTGAAGCTCCTGCATCGCGTCCCAGCAAGACGTTACTGACTGATGGGGGAACACCTCGCCGCATCCGTTCGAATGTGGAAACACTCACCAACACCAGTGCCAGCGCACAACCAGCCAATCCAATCCTTGACCAATTTCTAGCATTGTCGATGAGCGACGCGGCGATCAGCATCGCAAACATCAAGGGAACAACCGCGTCAGTCAGGCGAAACCAGTAATACCGCAAGAGTTTTGCCGCTAGGTCAGGGACAAAGGCTGGCAGTATGCCGACAATCATTCCGATTCCAGCAATTCCGACTGCCCCTAATGTGAACCCTGCCAGCGGCTGCAAGCGGGTTTCGATGGGAACATATCGTCTGCCAAAAACACATGTCGCCAAGATCAGCAAGCCGTGTCTCAGATACCAATGCGGTAAAAAATCTGCCGGCAACAAATGATGCCTGATGCGATAGTAGCTGTAGATTCGTGCTGCGGCAGTCGATTCTTCGGTGGAGATTCCCAGCGTCAATGCCACGGCGGGAACCAATCCGAATAAAGCAATCGCACCACCGGCAAATAACCATCCCGAGATAAGTGGAACTCGACGATCCCGCTTTCGCTCGGTCACGGTCCAAGACACGATGGCTGCGATTACCGACCAACCACCACTAAGCACGTGGAATGCCGAGGCGGCGCCGAGCCACAGCCAGACGCGATTCCAGCGGCGAATGCTCATGTCGGCCATCGCGAAAAGGATCAATCCATAGGCGGGCACTTTTGCTTCGATCCCACCGACCACCCATTCCCCCGCTAAGTTGCCGTATTCAACTCCGGCAATCCACATCAG
>JAYZAR010000106.1:0-15858 GCA_036339635.1 Planctomycetota bacterium
CGTCGAATCGGACTACACCTTTTTAAACGAGCGGGTCTCGCAGTGGATTTACAAGCGTGACGATGTTTGGGGAGATCGTTTTCGTAAGGTGCCGGCAAAGCCGCCACACGGCGGTGGCATGCTGACAATGCCCGCAGTGATGACTGCTACCGCCAATGGTGTCGATACCTCACCGGTAGCTCGGGGCGTATGGGTGCTGGAATCAATTCTCGGGACACCGCCATCACCACCACCGCCCGATGTCGAGCCTCTTTCGCCCGACTTGCGCGATGCGAAAACCATTCGCGAACAACTGCTTGCACATCGAGAGCAGGCGGCGTGTAATCGTTGTCATCTCAAGATTGATCCGTTTGGGTTTCCGTTTGAGCACTTTGATGAACTGGGACTCTATCGTGAAAAGTATCACATTCCAGGCGGTCAACGGCCGATTGATCCGTCCGCCCGACTTGCCGACGGGCGGGAGGTGAGCAACGTCGAAGAATTAAAGCAGTTGTTACTTACGCGTGAGGATCAGATCACTCGCAACTTGACCGAGAAAATGCTTACTTACGCCAGTGGACGTCTGATGGAACCGCTTGATCGCGGCAGTATTGACGCGATTGTCGAGCAGTTGACAGAGCGGTCAGGTGGAGTCCGCGACTTGATTAAGCTTGTAGTTCAGAGTGATGTTTTTCTAACGAAATGATTGGCCGACTTTTGGTTTTCTCGAATTGCATCAATGGAATGTCGTGTCAGGAAACTTACTTCCCCATCCATCGGCACGCGTTGGCAATGATCTGAACAGCTTCACGCTGTTTGTAAACTGGAAACGTTTCGTGGCCGGGACGAAAGTAAAAAATCTTTCCCGCCCCAAGGGTCCAGATCATGCCGCTTCGAAATCGCTCACCCGATTCCCAAGTTTCTTCGAAGATGACTTCATCTGGTTGTGGAACATGAAACGGCTCATCATACATTTCGGTTCCCAGGACTGAGAACGTGGGTGGCAAGCCAGTGGCGATTGGATGATTCGGCTTGGCAACTTTCAGTGTGCTTGGTGCACCGTCTGGTCGATAGGCAGGGAAACAGCAGTTGGGAAGGTCCACTCGGACCATGCCGACCCGACGGCCTCGCTTTAGGGCGAGGTAGGCTGGCGTGACCAAGGATTCGCGAGCTGGTGGGAAACGTCCGGCGGGTGGAATGAATTCAAAAATAATTGGTTTTCCACTTGGTGGATCAGGAAACTTTTCACGTGCTTCAACCTTCGTTCGCTCGTTCATTGCTTCCACAAAAGGAGTCGACCAATGGGCGGAATGCAAAAAAATGGTGTTCAGTTTGCCCTGCTTCAAACGTCGAATGATTTTTGTCTGCGCCGTTTCCGGTGAAATATCGCCTTGTCGAACATGTCCCCACCAGATCAAAACATCAGCCCACTCCAGATTCTCAGACGAAAGTCCTTGCTCGGGATCGTCCAAGCAAACTGAACGCAACACGAGATCATCCGTTGTTGCATCCAATCGTGCAGCGAGTTCATTCCCAAGGAAGTTTTCATACGCGGCTACCTGTTTTGGCTGACGCTCATCCCAGACAAGGACGTGCACCGAATCTGCACTCAGAGCAGATGATGGCGTCAGGAGAATTAAAGCCTGGGCAAAGTAGAGCTGATTGAAGCTAATTCGATGAAAGCTGGGGGTTTTAAAACACTTCATGCTAAACCGTTTTTTCTGTTTAGTTTCTACGCGTGTGAGGTGCATCTTCCAATCGCGGCGGGGTATTTTTCAGTGAATCCGCGGTAAATGCTCGCAGAGAGTTTGACGCATTCTCGATCCGATCGCCAGCAAATACATACCGAGAAATTCCTGGCCGTGATATCGACCCTCAACGTTTTTCGAAAAGTGATGAACAAGAATTTTCAACAGACTGCTTCAGCAGGTTGACGGTCGCTTGACGGACGCTAACGATTGCTACTTCCGACATTTCGTAGGCCAAGTTTTTTAATTGCAAGCTTGCCAGCTCAACAAGGACAGCGTGAGCCGGGGCGTTCGTGTACTTTCGGTCCCGGACTAAGTTCGTTCGATCCCACAGAAGATCGCCAACTGGCTTTGGCTGTTGCTTTTCAAATTTTCGGTCAGGTAGATCACGGAGAGATAAATGGCATGGGGAATTCCGTTACTCTTGCGATTTTTGGTTTGGCAGTTCTGGTCTGTGTCGCGATCGTTCTCTACTCATTGTTTGGCGGGCATCGGTCCATTCTTGTCGCAATCCCAACCGCTATTGTGCTTGTTTTGGCCATCGCTCCGCAAATCATCAATCCGGGCGGGGCGGGTTGGCGGCTGCAGCTCATTCTCGCGGCCGCAGCTGCAATGGGAACTGTGCGGCAGTTTCAAAGGAATGTAGTCGACGGGGTGGAGGTTGGCGAAGGCGACGAACGTTAACGGAGTACAGAGCACGCTTTGTGTAGCAGCGTGAAGAGCCAAATGCGGATTACTCGGTGCAAAGGTGTCGCCGGTGGCATGACGTTGATTATCTTATCACTGCTGGCTTGGTGCATTTGTGATCAATCTGATGAGATCTAGATCAGAAATCTCGTGTGCAAGCCGAGTGCTCGACTGAAAGTTGGTTGGCCGCGGAGGTGAAACCAAGACAGGCGAGAACAACTTGGCTGAGCAAATGTATGAACCTGCGAGGGGTCAACCTGTAATGGAGACGTGTGCTGCGATGAAACATTTGATCGTGCTGTTGTTCATGATTCTATTTAGCGCGAACGGTTATGGGCAAGCGAACTCAGGCACAGTGGCTGTTTCCGCTGATGCTGAATCGATTGCGATTGCCCGGGAACGTATTGAAGAGGCAGTAGCCGTTGATTCGGTGCCTTCACCCGTCCAGGTAGTGGTGGTTTATTTCACGCCACGTGAGCGATCACCAGCGGCCAACCATACCGCACGGGTGCGAAGGATCGTTGAGGAGGCTGCCAATTTCTACGAACGTGAAATCGAACGACATGGACTCGGCAATCACACGATGCGGGTATTAAGGAATGAAGAGGGGGAAGTCGACATCATCGACGTCGTTGGGCAAGACAAAGACTACGACAAACCGGACGGTCGTCGGATTCGAGACGAAATCGTGCCGGTGTTGAGAAAACGCAAAATCAATCCAGAGCGGTCTGTCCTGCTGCTGTTCTGTAACCTGATGGATTATGACCCGGTGCTAGGGAAGATTTCGCATCACAGTCCCTACTATGGCGGAGGTACTCATTTAGGTGGTACCGCATGGCAATGCGATTCAGCCATTCTGGATCCACTGCGGTTTCGTGATCCAACGCCGATTTTTGATGGAGAGTACGGTAGGATCACTGTCGGTCGGCATAACTCAATTTTCATCGGTGGCGTGATTCATGAGCTTGGTCATGCGTTATCGTTACCCCATTGTCGCCAACGTCCAGATGAATCGGAGTGTGGCACCGCATTGATGGGATCTGGCAATCGAACCTATGCTCAGCAACTTCGGAATGAGGGAAGGGGTACGTTTCTGACCTTGGCTCACGCATTTCGGTTAGCCGCCCTTCCCGTTTTTAACTCAACTTCGCCTCCCTCGATAAATCGGCGGCCTGATGCCGATTTCGAAATACTGAAAATATTTGCGAGCGAAGATCGTTTGGTTCAGATTCAAGGACGCGTTTTGTGCGACATCCCTATCCACGCTGTGGTTGCTTATTTCGACCCTGATGGCGGCGGCGACTACGATGCATTGACCATTTCAGCTGTTCCGGATCGCAACGGTCATTTTGCGATGCGGAGTTCGCTTCTGGCAGCGAATACAGCAGGTGAACTACGCTTGGTTACCTGTCACGTTAGTGGTGCGACGAGCACTCAAAGCATGCGGTATCAGATTGATGAGAGTGGCCAGCCAGTGTTGAAAACGATCCGTTTGAATCTCGAGCTGAACCCAATGATCGACGCCTTGCGTGCGGGAAATACGCAGGAGGCCAAGAGACAACTGGCAGTGTTGGCAGCGGGCGATTCCGAACTGGAGCAGATTGGTCTGCAAGTACTAGATCGTTTTATCGATCCTGTGATCATTGGACCCGTCGACTCTGCAAAGACTTCTGGTCCGGCACGTCAGCTTTTTCTCACGGATTTGCAGCCCGCCTCGGCTAAGGTCGGTTGGCAGCGACCTACCTACGACGAAGTCCCGAGCGAGGAGCGACTCTTATCGGTGGGCGGAGACTACTTTGCGCGCGGTATTTACGCCCATGCACCGGCGAGGCATGTTTACGATCTCAACGGCGAGTGGAATCGAATCAGTGGATTATGTGGTGTTCAGGGATCAAATTTTGGGCGTGTCGATTTTACGCTGGTTGGTGATGGGCAAACTTTATGGTCCGCGCGTCAGGTATCGTCTGGAGAGGGAAAGCGATTCGATGTGGCGATCGAAGGGGTCGAAACTTTGACGTTGGTTGTCGGTGATAGTGGGAACGGCAGAAACGGTGATTGGGGGGTTTGGATTGAGCCGCTGCTGAGTGGCGATTGAATTTTAGAAGCCTCGTTGCTAGCTAATCGCGATTTTGACGTTCGTTTTACTTTTTTCGTCACCGCTTCCCATGCATTGGAGCAGGATGTGTCTGGGCAAAGCCTTGGCACTACCTGTGATCTGGCAGGTCAAATAGGGGCGAGGTACTCGGAGTGAGCTTGGCGCTAGCTACGATTGGGGCCAGCTACGATTGGGGCCAGGCATAGCCAGCAGCAGGATTGCAGAGGCAGCAGGATTGGGGACAGGGAAAACAGGATTGGGGACAGGCAAATAGGACTGGGCACAGGACTGGGCACAGGCATAGACAGTGCTGGGTCAGACAGGCAATGACATCATTGATTTGATTGTTTGTTTCACAGCTGGTTCGGCGGCGACTTACGAATTGTCTGTCAATCGCGTGGTGCAAGTGCACACATTCATTGGCGACCGCAAACCATGGAAGGATGGAGTACCCGCGGATGGAGGGCTGTCGTTAGTGCTTGGCATCCTGGGGCTGCGAGCGAGAAAATAATCGACACGAGTCCTGCGGAACTCACTCACTCATGCCCCAGGAACCACTGCGGAATTGGTGCGCGTTTTCATCCGACACATGTCGGACTGAACCGTTCCCGGGGCCGAAGGATGGGGCCTCGTCGTTACATGCCATCTTTTCGGGCTGCAAGTGGTCATTCAACGGCTAGATCGCCCTCATCGTTTGTGTACTCGTGCTCGTTTAAGGGGAGCCGAGACGGCGCGAGGGATTCGTTCCTAGGGAAAGCGTTAGCCATATTTCCGTTCGCAACGATTTTTGCGAGAGCATTGGTTTTGAAAGGAAAAATTCGAATAAACCGATGGCGAAACACTCGGAAATCAAATGCACACGAGTAAACTTATGCTTGGGCTGACTGAGAGGGACGTTGACCAGGGCCGAGTATAGGTGGGGCGTGAGTTACTGCTGGATTTGAATCGTTCAGCGTTGAGCATGGGTGGGAGTTGTTCAAAGGCTGTTTCTTTCCGACAAGACTCTTACAATGATGCGACATCTTTGCCCGCTACTCATCTTGTTGTGTGCTCTAAATTCCGGTCACGCTTACTCGGCTGAACCGGGCTGGTCCAATGAGGTGATTGCGACTGGCAGTCAGCGTGAAAAAATTCGCTCGACGCCCATCGTGAAGCGTCCCTACCGTCCACTTCATTTTTACGGGAACACGGTCCGCCGGTTGCATTACCGAGGAACACCGATTCCAGCGCCGCGTGATTTGGCGCCTGTTGGAAGATTTCTCGGTGGGCTTGTAAGGCCTTTTCGTTAGGCCGAGTTCTGGATGACTTGCTGTGATCGCTGTGGTGGATCGCTCGCCAGGATGACTCGTTCATTCAGTGTGAACTTGTAGGAATACCGCTCTCGCTTTGATGCTGCGAGGAAACGCCACTGCCGTACCATGTTGAATTTTGCGACAAATGATGGATCGCTAACAATTCCGACGTGGTTTGGGTCAGTGGATTCGTTGGCGGCGATTGCAAAGAAGCCTGTTCGTTTTAATCAATGTCGCCCCCGGAGACTCCTGATTTGTCCGCGGCGCTGCCGTAAAATGGGGGATCGGATTGGAGTTGGTTTTAGCGTAGCTCGCAGTAAGTGGTGCGTTTTTGCAAGCCGTTGCGTTGCGAGTTTTGCGAACCGACGAAGCTGCATTCTGCAAAGACGTCAGAGCGACCGTTTTCGGGGGCGGCCTGCTGAACCGCTGGTCGTGGTCGAATCAACCTTTTTTGTAGTGATTTGAGCGTGCCGCATGGTGATGTAGGTGGGACTGATTTCCTTTGTCAGTTAAGATTCAGGAACGGTATCATCTTTATTTTCCAATGCATCTCCGCGTGCATCTCAGAACGCCTCATGGAAACTACGAGCGGAGTCGTTACCGGAATGAACCTCGTATGAAACGTTTTTCACTTTCGATTATTTTTTTTTCACTGTTGGTGACCGCCAGTGCGGCAGAAACAAAGCCTCTCAAGGCATTGTTGATCGCTGGTGGATGCTGCCATGATTACAAAGGACAGCACGAAGCATTATTCGAAGGTATTCAATCGAGAGCGAATGTCCAGGTTGATGTTTATTGGACGGACGACAAAGGAACCAATCCACCATTTCCCCTATTCGAAGATCTTGATTGGGCTAAGGGATATGATGTGATCATCCATGATGAGTGTGCCGCGAGCAACAAGGATGTTGCTGTCGTTCAACGTTTCTTGAAGGCCCATCAAACCATTCCAGCGGTGCACCTGCATTGTGCGATGCATTCTTTCCGGAATGGTACGGATCTGTGGTTCAAACATCTGGGTTTGAAATCGACCAGCCATGGACCACAAGAACCGATCGCGATTTCATTTGTCGATCGAACTCATCCAATCACTCAGGGTATGAGTGATTGGACAACGATCAAAGAAGAGCTTTACAACAATGTGGCGATTTATGACGCCGAGCCGATTGCGACCGGCACACAGTCATACGTGCGGAATGGAAAAACGACGACTTCAACAGCAGTCGTTGCCTGGATCAATCAAAAACAAGGTGCCAGAAGTTTCAGCACGACACTGGGGCACAACACCGCAACCGTCGCGGATGGACGGTACCTTGATCTGGTAACTCGGGGACTGCTGTGGGCGTGTGAGAAATTGGAGCAGGAGTATTTGCAACCCTTCACGGGCAAGAATGCAATTACTTTCATTCAAACACAACCGGCAGGTACCGCTCAATCAATGCCGAAATTAGGGGTGATGCCGGAGGGAGCTACGCTTGTGATTCCTTCCGCGTCGTCCACGCAACAGCCGAATTTGCCGCTGAATGCGTTTGACGGAAATACAGATTCTCGTTGGTGCGCGGCAAATTCAAGTTACCCGCAATGGCTGGCATGGAAGTTTAAGCAGCCTGTTACCCCCAAGTCGATTCGTATCACGTGGGAGTTCGATCAGGCTTATCAATTTCGCGTGGAGGGATCAGTCGATGGCAAGGCGTGGAAGTCACTGCTTGATGCTGCTGCGAACAATCGTGTGATGAAGGACGCGATCGCCCTCCATCCAACTTCGCCGATCAAGCACATGCGAATTACTGGTCTGGGTTCCTCCGGTGGTTGGTGCAGCATTCGTGAGATTTCGCTGACGGGTGATGGAATCACGACGCTGTGGCCAGCGATGTCGGACGGCAAGCCATTTAGTTATCAGCCAAAGTTGGCCGACCCGTACGCAAAACAAGGAAACATTCCTCCGGAAATCACTGTCCTGACCGCATCCCAGCGGGCTGAGATTTTGAAGGACGTTAAGGTTGCTGATGGATTTGAGGCGACCGTGTTTGCTGCTCCACCTGCCGTCAACTACCCGGTTTTTGTCGCTGCGGCGCCCGACGGAACGCTGTTTGTTAGTTCGGATGGTAACGGGTCGCTAGGTCGCGATCCCAAACGCGGACGTGTGATTCGCCTGCGTGACCTTGATGGTGACGGGCAGGCGGATGAGACCAAGGTTTTCTGTGAAGTGGATGCGCCCCGAGGGCTTGTCTGGGATTATGACCGCTTGTATCTGATGCATCCGCCTCATCTGTCAGCCTTTATCGATGCCGACGGTGATGGGGTTGCCGATGAGCAACGAATTCTGGTCAAGAATCTGGCTTTTGGATACGACCAAAGGCCTGCGGATCACACGACCAATGGTGTGAGCATCGGTGTGGATGGTTGGCTCTATATCGCTGGTGGAGATTTCGGGTTTATGGAGGCGGAAGGAACTGATGGTCGTAAGTTGACACATCGAGGCGGTGGGGTCATTCGCGTCCGGCCCGATGGCACTGGGCTTGAGGTTTACTCAACTGGCACACGAAATATTCTTGAGGTTGCCGTCAGTCCTCGGTTAGATTTATTTGCAAGAGACAACACAAATGATGGCGGCGGCTGGGATGTGCGTTTCCACCATTTCACCGGCGGAGAGGATCACGGCTATCCTCGACTGTATAAAAATTTTTCCCCAGAGTGTATTCCACCTTTGGCCGACTACGGTGGTGGTTCAGGCTGTGGGGCAACCTATGTCGATGAGCCGGGGTTCGGGAATTGGAACGATGCTCCGTTGACAGCCGATTGGGGAACCGGAGCGATTTGGCACCACTCTGTTCAACCCCGTGGCGCGACGTTCGTGGAAACAGCGGCGCCGCAGCCACTCGTTCGAATGACTCGGCCAACCGATGCCGACGTGGATGGGAACAGCCGGTTGTATTGCGCAAGCTGGAAAGGTGCGACCTTCAAGTGGGCGGGGGCTGATGTCGGGTATGTGATTTGCGTGAAGCCGAAAGGAATTCAGGATCGCCCTATTCCGAACTTCAAGGAGCTGTCTGCTGACCGGTTGGCTTCACTGCTTGATGATCCCAGCTATCGGCGACGCCTAGCCGCGCAGCGAGAGATGATGCGTCGGGGTGATGATCGGTATCGTCGGTTGATCGATGAGATTCCTGCTCAACGTACCGATGCGAGGAATCTTGCAGCTCGAATTCAAGAAGATGCAAGTACGGACGAAGTAACGGAAGCACTCAACCATCCAGATCCCGTTGTGGTTCATATCGCGATCCGGGCTCTCGCGAAACGTGAGGCAGTGGAGGAAACTCTGGAAGTCGCGAAGCACCAATTGGCTGCAACACCAAAAGAGCCACCCGCCGCCCTGCGTTCTCTTGCCATGATGCATCGAAGGGATGTGGTTGATGCTTTAATCAAATGGGCTGATCGTGAATCAGATCGCGGTAACCGCCAGCACCTTCGAGCCGCGATTTGCCGCCTTTGTTTCCAGGAAGGGCCGTGGAAAGGCGATTCCTGGGGCACGCGTCCTGACACGCGAGGCCCTTACTATCAACCGCAACAATGGAGCGAAACCGATCGAATTAAAACTTGGCTAAAGCAACAGTTGCGAGAATCTGATCCCAATGAAAAAACTCAGTTGATTTTTGCGGTCAACCGTCACCGAATCCAACTTGATGATGTGGTGACGGAAATGATGGTTCTTGCCAGGGAGAATCCTGAGTTGCTCGTACCCACAATTGCGAAACTTTCGGAGGCAAGGACGTTGCCGGACGGGAGTCTTGCATTTCTGGATTCGGCAATCAACACATCCTATCTATCCACTGCGTCACTCCTGCAGGCAGTAAGAGCAATATGCAAATTGAACGACCCTGCAGCATTGCAGGCAGCGATCGCGGCTATAACGCAAATGGCGGACGACTCGGGAAAGAACAGTTCGGTAACGCGTGAACAACAGCAAGCTTTTAAAACGCTTGTGAATTCATCGCTCGTGCAAAATCATCTCGACATTCTTTTGGATGCTGGTGGCACTGGCAACAAGTCAGCTGCATATTGGGCTGATGCGGCAGTCCTTGACTTGGCCGGTCGTAACAAGGTCAGTCCTGAGGTTCACGATCGGGCGAAGATTGCTATCGATTCGATGTGGAGTCAAGAGGATCGGCGGATGCGGTTGGTATCGATCGCGACGGCGTTGCAGAACCACTATTTGGATGATCGAATTCTCAGATTGACACGCCAATCAGGTGCGGATCAACCAGACGCGTTGACAAAGGCCATAAAAGTTCTGCGGCTTACTGACAAAATGAGTCAGCAGTTGCCTCTGATTGCAACGGTTGGTGTCGAGACGGCTTTGCAACAGGTCGCGTTGACCACCGGTGATGTTTCGCGTGGACAGCAACTCTTTCGCGAAGCGAATTGCGTCGCCTGTCACGCGGTCAGCAAAGATGTTAAGCAGCAGGGGCCTTATCTTGGGAATATCGCTGCAACCTACAAACGGCAGCAACTTGCAGAGGCGGTTTTGCAGCCTAGCAAAACAATCGCACAAGGCTTTGCAACGACCTCTATTCTGACCATGGATGGTCGTGTGATCGTCGGCTTTGTTACGAACGAATTAGCCGATCGCGTGACGCTGCGAGACGCGCAAGCCAATGATCATCAGATCATGAAAGACGATATCGAAATTCGCAAGACATTGAAGGCTTCCGTGATGCCGGAGGGTTTGTTGGATAAGTACTCCGTCCGAGACCTTGCGTCGATCGTCGACTACCTTGATTCGTTAGTCACTCCCTGATCAAGCGTCCCTTCCGACGCCATGATTTGTCCGATCAGTTGAATCTTGATTGACTTTCCATCATCCTGAGTCATCTCAATGGATGCTGCTTGTCCGTCGAACGCGATCAAAGTGGGGGCGGCCACGATTTCGGGAGTGCCTGTGGCATCGGTGACCGTGATTTCGCAGCTCATCATGATTTGCTGTGTGTCCGCTTCGGTGGCAGGAGCCGAATCCTGACGCGTCTCGCGGTCGCCGGCAAGTAGCGAAGGTAGGTAGGCTGCTGCGCAAACGCCTGCGAGTAACAAACATCCGATCGAGGCTGCTTTGATCATTAAATTTTCGCCTAACTGAGGAACACATACTGCGTTGGGGGTATAACAAGTTCATCGTCAAAAGGACAATCTCAATTTTCTGCGTGAGGTTTTCGGAGTTTGCTTGAACTGCTCTGTGTCGGATCTTTTTTGTGTCGGATCTTTTTTGTGTCGGCGGAGATTGGCCGAGGGAAAAGTTCGTTCAGCCGGTCCCACACGGTGGGAAGAGTGAATGACTGGCGTGGATATCTCGACAGGGGTTTTCCTGTCCCTCCATTCCTTTGGTAGGCTGATCAAATGATGTCATGTACTGCTACAGTCCTACGCGTTGCTCTCTTCTCATTTTTGATCTGCGTTTCGGCATGGGCCGAGGTCAAGGTGCGAGTTGGGATCGTGGCTTATGAAGATTTTGAACAGGAACTGACGCATTACGAACAGTTCTTTTCGAGCTTGGCGGAAAGAGATCGTCAGGTCTCCTTCGAACTGGCGGTCGGGTCTTATGGCGAAGTGCTGCATTGGCTGGACCGCCAATTGATTGATACGGCAATTCTGACGCCGGGAGCGTTCGCCAGCGTGATCTCAGACGAGCCATCCGCCGTTTCTTGGGACTACTTGGCTTCTGTTGAATTACCACCGGCCAAATCACCATTAGCACCCGAAATTCGACGCACCCCTGGTTTCCACAGCAGTTACCGCTCGGTCTGTGTCGTCGCCGAGAATTCGACCATCCAGAATTCAGCGGACCTGCGCGATGCGTTTGATCGCGGTGAGGTGAGATTTTTATTCGTCCATCCGAAGTCCTTGTCTGGTTTCATCACGCCCCTTCATGCACTCCGTCAGCGAGGCATCGAGCCAGAGCGTGGTGATTTCGAATTCACTTACTCGCACACGCAGTCTTTGAGATCCTTGGCTCAGCGATCAGCGGAGGATGTTGAAGCAGTCGCATTCGTTTGGGATGACGCGGACGCGGAGGTTGGCCTCACCGAGTCGCTACGAAGGATAGACTTCGAGGAACTTGGTCAATTGGCTTTACCTCGCAATGTGGTCATTGCGAGCAATCACTTCAAGCACCGTGATCGAATACGTGATTTGATCGACGGAGCAGAGAGCAGCCAATATCGCTTCACGCATTTGGTGGATTGGCGACAGCCCTTCGAAAGAGTCCGCCAGTGGCTAGCGGAGGCGAATGTACTGAGTACTGGGGCCGAAGCGATTTCGCTGGAGGAAGTGGTTCAGTCGTTGCTCCAGTATTCACGCTCACAACCCCGTCCACCCCGTTTAGCGCTTGTCTTGTCGGGCGGTGGTGCGAAGTGTTCATACCAGGTCGGCGCCGTTTCAGCACTCGAAGAGCGACTCGAAAGATTGCGGGATGAGACCGGCGAAGAGAATCTGGACATCCAGTTGGTGGTTGGAACTTCGGGAGGTGCAATCAATGCAGTTCCTGTGGCAATGGGAGTCTCGCGTACCGAAGTTGGACGTCAAGGATTCCGTGACACTTGGCTTCAGCTGGATCAACGAGACATTGTGCTGTTGCCGCCATTGATGCGGATCAACATGGGAGTCTGGTTTGCCGCCTTGCAAACAGCGATTGTTATTTGGATTGTTCGGCATTATGTATCAGATTTGAAAAAACGTGGCGAAGCATTCGCCGTGATTTTTACGATTTTAGCAGCGACCGAAGTTTGTCTCGGTTATTTTCCTATTCAGCCTTGGTCGATGCTCGGTGAGAATCATGTGCTGCACCATTTTTGGCTTTGGCTCAGTTTCGGAGTGCGAGGTTCCGCATGGGCCTTGCTGTTGATTGGCGTGGCTGCCCTCCTTTGGGAGCGACATCGGTCTCGCAGCGGTCGACACATAGCGATTCCCAAATGGTTAACCAACGCGACGCTTGCAGCGGCGATTTTTGGTTTGCCTGCGGTCCAATTGATCACACTTCTGTTCTGGCAAGAAACGATCTCGACGGGTGCGGGAATGGAGCGTTCATTGGCCGAGAACTATCCCTCGTTAATCGACATTCATCTTGCTGAGCTTGGCGAAAAGCCACTTCAGTTTGATGCGGCGGTTGCTAACGGAAAACGCTTGCAGCAAGTGAGCGGCGAGGTGATCGACCGCGATTTAATGCAGCGTGACTTGGTTCTGACCGGCAGTTGTCTGGGGCAAACAAGCGACGAGCTGCCGAGCGATTTGTATTTTTATTTACCACGCGATCGTGATTTCCTCTTCTCGCCTTTCGGTACTCGGGGTGTTTCATTGCGGGAACATCCCAATGCGCTGCTGGATGTAGTGATGGGTTCCGGTTCGATCTTCCCTATCTTTCCAGGGCGGTTCATTGAAGGAATGCCGCGAGCGGGTGAGCGGATTGAATTGGTTGATGGTGGGTTTGCTCACAACAGTCCTGTCGAAGCGGCCGTGTTATGGGGAGCCACTCATATCATATTGATCGAAGCAAAGCCCAGAAAACGTGATGAGCGAGGTAATTTTGTACTCAATGCTGCTTCGGCGTTTCGACATCTGCATTCGCAAGCGCAGCTACTCGACACTCGCTCACGAGGGCGTGTGACGATTTACAGTGTCGCACCCAAGTCACCACACATCTGTGTGCTGGATTTCGCTGACAATCTGGTTCGTGATAGCATTCAGCGGGGATACACCGAAGTCGGAAGCGGGATAGAGCCTTTTCATCGCGAACTCGGCGAACCGATCTTTCGGGCTGTGGTTGTATCAGCGACTGAGTGAAGACGATTTTTGGTTTTCGTTGGCGTGATCTTCATTTGGAAGCTTTGCGAGCCGCGATTGTGTTTCACTCACAAATTGCGTTTTCTTGAAGCGAGTCCAGAAGGAAAAAACAGAACATCCAAAACCGTTGTCATGACATCCGGACGAATGCGAGAACCGTGACAAATACCGCAAGGACGATCAACACCAAAGACACGATAATCAACCAATACTGAATTCTGAACAAACGTCTCCTCAAATCAAGAGCGTGAATGATGTGGTTTACCTCATCGCTACTGGAGTTGGACGCTGCGTGAAGTGCCACCGATACCGAAAGTGTCAAGAAAGCGATGATGATGTAAACCACGGCTGATATGGCATTGGCCGCGAAGTTTCCCGTCGTCGAGGCGGATAACGAAGCATCAGTGATAAAGCTGTATCCCGATGCGAGTGCCGAAAAAGTCACGCTGGCAATCAGAAGATACGCAAAAACACGCATTCGTCCCGCGAGTTGAGTAATCCGTGTCGCGTTGGATGGTGTTGAGCTTTCCTCAGGTTGATCCCTGTTTTGATGGGCTACGCGTCTCTTTGGAATCAGATACTCAAGGCAGTGATGTAAATTCCAGCGTCATCGTGACGAGTAGTATCACGATAACCATCGCCGCATAATCTACCTTTCAACCATACAAGCGATTCAATTTCAACATCGAATGCGCAACTTCACCCATTGGATTGTCTGCAGAGTGAAGCGATCGCCGAAATGGTACGGCGGCTTGACGCATGCAAACACCAATCACGCCCAGAAAAAAGATGTTTACGACTTGCCGGGGCACCTCCAGCCAAGAAGAAATCGTCTCATGGCTCAAATCCGACAAAGGGATCGACCGAAGATTGGTGAGTCCGTTGAACACTAGAAATAGTCCCAGAACCAACGAGGTCAAGATTAGAAAGCCACCAAGTTCACTCAAGTATGTTGCCAGTTTAAGAACCTTTTGTTGCTCGTCCGGTGTGTACTGCGAAACGCCATCAGCGTGAGGCAGCATTGAATTGAATAGCTCAATAGCATTGAATAAGTGTCCGGTGCTACCTCTTGCGGCGGCTGATATGGGGATTCCAATTTCGCTTTGTTTCCTTTGGCTGTTGCAACGAACGTAATGGATTTCCGATCGGTTTACGGGGTTTATTTCAGGGAGAGTCGGTGCGGTGGGAGGCGCTAAGATGCCGCTGCTCTCGGCTGTTGCAATGAAAGCAGCGGCACTGGCGAAGCCAATCGACCAGCATGTAAAAAAAGGCGGTCTACGCAATCTGTGTGTCCAGCGTCTCCCACCGAGACAAGCCGCATTGGAAATTGACGCAAATTTTGGATGCGGTTTTGCCTTTCTTTTCATGGCATCACCGCTCAATCTCGCTTTTCTAAGGTTGTCTTGTATCCGCTCAAGAACAGCCGCTGCAAGATGCAGCCGATATGCCTTGCCATTGGCCGGAGTTCTCCCGACCTTTTGATCGCGAGAGCGTATCGCCCATTCAGGGGGGTGCTCATTTGATCCAAATTGATTCCAAGAGTTTTTCAAGAAAAAACATCTGAGAACCGGTACATTAACAGAGGGTCTTCCGAAGCAAATTGGATTAATCGTTTGCTGTTGGGTCACATGAGACACTTGGTTTAAATAGTCGAATTCGAAAAGTCGTCGCTCCCACACTTATCTTTTTTCCACCGCATCTACTCAGTGCCATGAAACTATTTCGAACAAAGCACCGTCGCAAAGTCATGAGGCCGTCGGGTGCGAAGCGACGACGCCTCGCGGTTCAAATGCTTGAATCAAGGCGTTTGCTTGCAGGTGACACTTATTACGTGGACTCTGTAAATGGGAACGACACGCTGGCGGGTGATTCTGAGGCATCTGCCTGGAAGTCGCTCAATCGATTGGAATCACAGACTCTGAATCCAGGAGACCAAGTTCTGCTGCGTCGCGGATCAAACTGGAATGATCGATTGGATCTGGCGGCATCCGGTACAGATTCGGAACGAATCGTTTTTGATGCGTACGGGACCGGTGACTTGCCGGTAATCAATGAGATTAATGTCGATGGCAGTTTTACGACACTGCAGAACCTGATTGTCGATCATGGAAAGCAGAGTGGCGATGCGATTCAAATTCGAAGTGCAAATCACGTTACGCTCCGTGACATGGTTGTACGGAACGGGACGAGCGATGGAATCGACGTCGACAATGCAGATGGATTGTTGATC
>JAYZAR010000107.1:0-14065 GCA_036339635.1 Planctomycetota bacterium
GGGTGTCGTCCATGTTTCGGTGACTGGAGGAGGGATTTCTTCTGCCGAGGCTGCAGGCGATATCGGCAAGTCAGCTGCGGGAGTTGGGGGTGTTAGTGATTCGACTGTGAGCTCAGCAGATGGTGTCGGCGTTGCTTCCCCAAGCCATGGTGCCGATTCATTTCCCGGTGAAGCGGTTGTGGAATTAGACAGGGCTGCCGATTCTTTCACTTGCGTTGCCGGGCCGGTCAGCGGCTTCTTAGAATCTGTTAGCGGTGTAAAGGAATTCGGTAAATTACCGCTTGGTTGATCGTAGCCCAGTTGGAGATTGGACCCTGTGTTGACCGTCGGATCGACGGGCATCGTGTAGGGGAGTCCACTGCCCGTCATTTGTGAGCTTGGTTGATCGCCTCGTACCGGCGTCGGGATTTCGTAACCACTGCCATTCCATGCGGAAATTCCTGTTGCCCAAGCAGGTGTCGCATCTTTCCCCGTCGAATGATTGTCGCCCTCAGCAGCACAGGCCGCGACTGGGTCGGTTCCAAGCAACATTATGATGATGCAGAGGAGTGAAACGAAATGTAGTGAAACTGATCTTGCCATGCCGAAGTCCTTGGGGAACACCTTCAAGATGGAGGCGTTATCAAATCATCGAGTCCGGTGGCAACACAAACATTTTTGTGATCTCGGCGTCAGCGGAGGATGCTGGGCTGCTGGGAACGAGCTTGGGCACCTGGGCACGGGGGCACAGCGTTACCGCTGTTCACTGCCTTCGTTGGTATTCACCGTTGGCCAATGGGTCGGGTTGCCAAGCGTCAAGCATTTGCCGCTCATGCTTCCGATTCAAAGGTTCACGCCAAGGCTGCTCGAAGTTTAGCCGCAGTCGTGGGGATTTGATCGTAGGGATCTTTGTCTTCGTACTCGAGAATCACGAAGCCCTGGTAGTTGGCTGCTTTGAGGATTTGACTGATCCGATCAAGGTCCGCGGGGTAGTGTTCGCCATCGGGGGTTTTCATATTGACTTTCACCTGCACGTTGACGGCGTAGGGGGCGCAGATTGCGAGATCACGATAGGGATCTTCGGACAGGAAATTGCCGGTGTCCAAATTGATTCCCACCCATGGATTGTCGGTCCGATCCATGATCGCCAGCATTTGTTCGGCGGTCAGGTTACCGTGGTTTTCAACCCCCAAGAAAATTCCTTTTTTTGCAGCGTGTTCCGCGCAGCGATTCAAAGCGTCGGTGGCTTCGATTAAGCGGGCAGGATCTTTGCTCAGCTGTTTACCTGTTCCGGCAAAGAACCGAATGTGTGGTGCTCCGAGTATCGCGGCCCGATCGATCCACGCGATCGCTTCGCTGATTTCCGTTTCCAATTGAGGTCCCTTACCGACAGTAAAGTTGTTTCCGATTGCGGTGCCGGAAATCGTGATGCCGCGTAGATAGGCGTGACGTTTGAGGTTGAGGAAATACTTTTCGTCTGCGTTGGATCGGAAGAAGTAACTAGTTAATTCGCAGGTGTCGAATCCTTGGTCGGCGCAATAGTCAATGAATCCGGGCATATCGATCGCCGGCCTGTTCTGCTTGGGAGTCTGGTCTTTTCCTTTGCGAAAGGAAAAGTAGTCTCGTAGCGAATATGCGGCCAAGCCAATTTGAAATCGGGTAGGACCTTGGCGCAAGATGGGTTCACGGGCGATTGCGTTTGCCCCTGAAAACGTGAGTCCAGGAACGGTAGAGCCGATGCCAGCTGCACCAGCGACCGAGAATTGCAGGAATTTGCGGCGATGCATGGCGACCTCAGGAGGAGGAACAGGAATGTGGGAACCCAATCATGGTCGGTTGTCCCGCAGCCCGATACAATCCCCGCATGCAAGATTTGACTGTTTCCGATTCGTTGCCGACTCCGGCTAACATGCTGACCGCAAGACAAACGCTTGATCGGTTGCGAGCTGAACTGCTCGATCAGCGATTGGCCGCTGGCCACTGGGTGGGCGAACTCTCTCCATCGTCTTTAAGTACTGCGACGGCCGTTAGCGCCATTGCTTCGGTGTTACTGAATCAGTCTGCTGCGGATCAACGGAATTCAGCTGGCCGACAAGGACATTCGAATTCGACCACCTGCTGGCATGATCGGATTCGGCGTGGGATGGACTATTTGCGACGCCAGCAGAACCATGACGGTGGCTACGGCGATACGGATCGTAGTCATTCAAACATTGCCACCAGCTATCTTGTTCTGGCGGCATCGGCGTTGGCTTTGCGTGCGGCGGGGGAGGGATTACCTCAAGAGCAACTCGGTCGCTTGAATGCGTACTTACTCGACGCCGGCGAATTGGATGCCTTGCGACAGCGTTACGGAACAGACAAGACATTCGTCGTCCCGATTTTGACCAACCTGGCGATTGCAGGCTTAGTGCCTTGGGAAAAAGTGCCGCGGTTGCCTTTCGAAGCGGCGGTATTTCCCCAGTCGATGTACCGACTGTTGCAGATGCCTGTGGTCAGCTACGCGATTCCTGCGTTGGTCGCGATTGGTCAGGCAAGACATTTTTGTGGTCCTCAAGCATGGCTACCGATAAGAATGATTCGCGGTGCTTCGGTCAGTCGCACGATGGATGTTTTGCGTCGCATGCAACCTCAGAGCGGCGGATACTTGGAAGCCACACCGCTCACTTCTTTTGTTGTGATGAGCCTAGCGGTAACCGGGCGAACCAATAATCAGGTTTGTGACCAAGGCTTGAAGTTCCTTGATCAGTCAATGAGTGAGGAGGGAAGTTGGCCCATTGATACAAACTTGGCGACCTGGGTCACCTCGTTGGCGATGGAGGCACTGGCAAGTGATCCACAGGATGATGGAAGCTGGTGCGACGATGCCTTGATCGATTGGCACCTCGGTTGTCAACATCGGCAGCGACATCCTTTTACAGGAGCCGAACCAGGCGGCTGGGGTTGGAGTGATCTCAGTGGGGCAGTGCCCGATAGTGACGATACGCCTGCGGCTATTCTGGCGCTCAAGGATGCTATTAATTGGGTCGAGAACACCAAGCGTGAGCAAATGGAGGAAGCGATCGCGGCCGGGGTTGGATGGTTGCAGCGTTTACAAAATCGTGACGGTGGCTGGCCGACTTTTTGCCGCGGCTGGGGCAGGCTGCCGTTTGATCGCAGCAGCAATGATTTGACCGCTCATGCCATTCGCGCGTTGTCGGTTGCCTCTGCTAAATCGGAATTCCGAGCTTCTCCGACCGGTCGCCGTGCCGTTCGGTTTCTGCTGAAGCAACAGCAAGATGATGGCAGTTGGTTCCCGCTTTGGTTTGGGAACCAGGATCGGAAGGATGAATCCAACCCGGTCTACGGGACCGCGAAAGTCTTAGCAACCGTTAAGACCGGAGTCTTGCCGCAATCGGCGGTCGATCGGGGGCTTCAGTATCTGATTCGGCATCAGAATGCCGATGGGGGCTGGGGCGGTGGCCCATCGGTCGCTGCTTGGTGGGACGACCGAGAGGCTTTTCCCGGGTGGGAGGGCAGTGAAACCGGGGCGGACGACAGCGGAGCATCGACAGAAGACGGCAAAGTGGAGGCACGCCGGTTTGGTTCTCGGGATGGTGTGAGTAAGTCCCGGGCCGGTAAATCGTTGCAATCCTCCGGTCGGGCCTGGATCAGTAGCGTAGAGGAGACCGCTCTCGCGGTGGATGCACTTGTCAGCGTGGCCCTCGCCCGCAATCGGGTGTCGTCAGATCAGGGGGGAGGTGGACCGGCTGACCGGAAACAGAGTGTTGATTTAGCTAATAAAACAGCCGCTGACCATAAAAATGAGCGTTCCGGCGATAGCTCGAGCGGCGTTGGGGAAACTTCCACGGTGGAACAGACGCACCGTGAGGCTATAATCCGTGGCGTCGAGTGGCTGCTGAGGAGCGTGGCGCAGGATCGTCATCGCGAACCATGGCCGATTGGGTTTTATTTCGCCAAGCTTTGGTACCACGAGAAGCTTTATCCGTTGATTTTTACGGTTTCCGCGCTCGGGAAATACAATAGCTTGGTAACAGGACAACCAGATGCCTGTTGGCCCCGATGAAACAACCCGTCCCTGTGTTGGACCATACTGAGGTAACGCGTTTGTCAACTGGAATCAGCCCCACCGACACCTCGGCGAACGAATCCTCCTCGGGAGGAAGAACACCTCGTCGAAAAACGAGTCATCTGAAAGACGTTCCGGAGACTCTCGAACTGCGTGAGAGTCTGCGGGCTCGCTGCGAAGAAATTGCCGCACGCCTTGATCGCTCGGTGCCGATGACCAAGGACCAGATGGAGCAAATCGCTCGGCAGGCCCTTGAGGAGGCGGACCTACCCGAGGGATACCTTGGGTGGATGATGGTCATGATCAGTGGTGCCTTTTGGCGCGACGAATTAAAGTCGGTACCACCAGAGAGACGGTTGTTTTTACTGCCACACTGTTTGAAGCACGCGGAGGGTTGCCCAGCCGATTACGACCAGTTCGGGATGAATTGCAAAGAGTGTGGTGCCTGTAGCATCGCCGACTTCCGTGGTTTGGCAGAGGAGATGGGCTATCGCGTTTTGGTGGCCGAAGGATCTCCGGTCGTTTTGAAGATTATCGTCGGTGGGTACGTCGATGCGGTCGTTGGGGTGGCATGTCTGAATGTTCTAGAGAAGGCGATTGATAAAGTCTTGCTGGCTGGGATTCCGTGCATGGCGGTTCCCCTTTTGAGCAGTGATTGCCGCAACACCAAGGTTGACGAAGCGTGGGTCGATCAAATGATTCGAACGCCTTACGAGCCCGCCGCGAAGACGACACGCAGTTACGTCCACTTGATGAGGGCGGCTAGCGAGCTGTTTGGCCAAAGTTCCTTAGATCGCGTTGCCCCAAGACTGCGCAGCGACCAACCACTCACGGAGGAAGCGGTCACGCAAGAGACAATTGCGTCGATGGATACGATCGCCGCGACCGAGCAAATCGCATACGACTTCTTGAGTCGGGGTGGCAAACATTCGCGGCCGTTCATCACGCTTGCCGCCTACGACGCTATGCTGGGTGGAAAATGCACGGGGAATGAAGGCTCGCAAGAGGTCGAGAAGATTCCTTTGGCCGTTAAGCGAGCGGCCATGAGCATCGAAACCTTTCACAAGGCCAGTTTGGTCCACGATGACATCCAAGACGACGATGCGTTTCGTTATGGGCAGTTGGCTGTGCATCGCAGATTCGGTCTGCCGACTGCGATCAATGTCGGCGATTACCTGATCGGCTTAGGTTATCGCCTACTAAGCCGTCGCGATGATGATGACAGCATCAGTGGCGACGCCCGATTGGAAGTACTTGATACGCTGGCTGCTGCTCACACGCGTTTAGCGGAAGGCCAGGGTGCTGAACTACTGTGGCGGGATTCGAAGGATCGCAGACTGACCCCGCTTGATGCTTTGAAAGTTTACGCGCTCAAGACTGCGCCCGCTTTCGAGGCTGCCTTAGTTAGTGGGATTCGGCTGGCGACAGAGGCCGAGCCCTACCAGGCCGCGGTCCGAACTTTCAGTCGAAATCTAGGAGTGGCTTTCCAGATCTTGAACGATCTTCGGGATTGGGCGGGTGACGATTCCAACAAACTGTCGGCTGGTGGGGATGTCTTCGGTGGGCGGCCGACCTTGTTGTGGGCGTTGGCGCTGCAGGCACTTCCTGAGGCGGAACAGAATGATTTGTTGAAGTTGGCTGAAGCGGATTGCGGCTTAAGTGATTCCGAACGACTTGCCGCTGTTCGACGTCTGTACGACAAAGCGGATGTCTTCGAAACCGCTTTGCAATTAGTCGACAAGCACCAACAGCGGGCCGAGCAGGTCGCTGACGAAATGGATGTCGATGATTTGCGGCGGTTGCTCTACTTCCTCGTCGACACCGTGCTGGAAAGGCCCGAACTGCCGACGCCACCGGTAGTTTCGCTCGGGATAGCAGCACCGATCGTTGCCAACTGATCTTACCTCCTTGCTGTTGCTACGATGCTTCCCGATGTCTTGTGTCGCCGATTTCCCAAGGATTCTGCTGATGAACGGCATCGCTTCGTCGGGTGATTCACGAGTCGACATCAACCAGCTCCTGAATGAGTTTTACCCTTCTTCCCAAGGGCGTTCGCTGTTAGGCGAATTTGAGTCGGTCGAATCGGTGCCGTCACCAAGCGATTGTCTGCTTGACCATCACGAACACATGACCGTCACGGTTGAATCGCATTTTGGTCAGAAGGTCAATGTCGATGTTCATCGCTGTAACCGCGAAGGTGATTGGTACAGTCGCGAAATTACATTGATTACTCAGCAGTCCGAACGAACGGTTCAGTACGGAATTGTTCGTCTGGACACCACAACGCTGGCCGCAGATGTGTGGCACAAAATCGAATCTCAGAATGTCCCGCTTGGCCGCGTGCTGATTGAGCACAATGTGCTTCGGGAAGTGCAGATGTGCGAGTTGTGGAAGGTAACTGCTGGCCCCCGCTTGGCGGAAATGATGCATATGCAATTGAACGACGAATTGTATGGGCGGACCGCATTGATTTACTGCGATGGGGTTCCCGCGATCGAATTGCTTGAGATTGTTGTTCCTGATTAAATGGCAGTTGCCGGTTCGATGTGCCGCCGGCGGAGTGCATCGTTGGTAAGTTCGTTTGCCGATGATATGTATTGCGTCAAGCGATGGCCGCAATCGCTTCGTCGTCCACGAATCCTGCAGAATTTCAGTTCCTCGTAAGCAGTGGTGAATCATCGTGATGTATCGATTAGGAATTCGATTTTGTTTTGCTTGCTTGGTGGTTCTGCCGACGGGAATCGGTAATTCTCAGTCGCCTGGTGAGTTGGGTGTGACCGCGTTGCGAGCCCTTGAGCAGGGCGATCGGAAACTCGCGATCCAAACTGCGGACCAAATGCTGAAAGCCAGCCCGCACAATCCGGGCGTGAAAATGCGGGCAGGGGACATCTTGTTGCGAGCAGGTGAATCAAAGCGGGCTGTGGCTCAGTTTGACGCGTTCCTCAAAGACGAGCCTCAGCAGTTGCCCTATCTATGGCAACGTGGAATCGCACTCTATTTCACGAGTGAATTTGCCGAAGGGGTTAAGCAATTTGAAGTGCATCGTGGGGTGAACCCTAACGATGTCGAGAATGCAGCGTGGCACTTTCTTTGTGTTGCGAGGGCCAAGTCTTTCGACAAGGCAAAAGGAATGGTCTTGCCGGCACCCGGGGATCCGCGCTTACCAATGAAAGAGGTCTTGCAAATGCTGAATACTGGCGACACACAAGCCGTGATTGATCGCATTGAGAAAGAAGCTGTGGGAACACCCCAGCGATCGCAAGCTGAGTTTTATGGTTACTTTTACCTCGGGCTTTATGAAGATGCCCAAGGGGATCGTGAGGAAGCTTTACGGTGGATGCGGAAGTCTGCCAAGGACGCGCCGCGGAACTATATGGGGGACGTTGCTCGCGTCTACGTGGACTATCTTGTGAACGCGAAAAACGTGAAGCAATAGACGATTTATGTTAGACTGCATGACTGTCCGTAATTGCCCCGCCCAGCTGTAACGCAGCCCCCACATACAGTGGTTTTCATGAAGCGATCTCAATCTCATCATTGCCAGCGATTTGCACGACCTCAGACACGGCGCGAGATGCTCAGTCGCTGTGCTGGCGGTTTCGGCGCTGTTGCACTCAATGCTCTTTCGCGTAACCCAGTGTCTGCGGCGACGGCGAATCCACTCGCTCCAAAGCCGACGCACTTTCCCGCGAAAGCAAAGAACGTAATCTTTCTTTACATGGATGGAGGTCCTAGTCAGGTCGATACGTTTGATTACAAGCCGTTCCTCGAAAAGTATCATGGCCGCGACCCACGTGAAGTGATCGGTAAGCTAGCACCAACGCAGTTTGATAACGTCGGCAAGGTGCTCCAGCCGCAGTGGAAATTCAAGCAGCATGGTCAGGCTGGTCATTGGATCAGTTCGCTGTTTCCTCATCTGTCAGAGGTGGCTGACGACTTGGCAGTGGTCAAGTCAATGACTTCCAAGTTTTCTGAGCACACGTCAGCCAATTATTTTCTGCATACCGGGAATGGACTTCAGGGGCGGCCGAGTATGGGTGCCTGGTTGGGCTACGGTCTGGGAAGTGAAAATGAAAACTTGCCGGGCTTCGTTGTGCTCAATGGTGGTTTGATTCCGCCTGGTGGGTTGGACTGCTTCGGCTCTGGTTTTTTGCCGTCGGCTTATCAGGGTTCTGTGTTTTTGCCGCAGCAACAACCGATCGCCAATATCCGGCCATCTGAATCGGATCCTCGCTTGCAACGCAACAAGCTCGACTTGATTCGGCAGTTTGACAATCAGGTTAATGCTTCCTTGGGCTCGGAGGCGGAGATTGAAGCAGCAATCGTTAACAGTGAGACGGCCTTCCGGATGCAGACCGCCGTGCCTGAATTGATGGATTTGGCGGGTGAGTCACAGGAAACCAAATCGCTGTATGGTTTGGATGCAGAATTCAAAAACACACAAACGTTCGGAATGCAATGCTTGCTCGCGCGGCGGTTGGTCCAACGTGGCGTTCGCTTTATCGAGTTGACATGTCCCGGTGGTAATGGTGATCGTTGGGACCAGCATTCCAATTTGGTCGATGGACACAATAAAAATTGCCGGACCGTTGATCAGCCGATTGCAGCATTGATTAAAGATCTCAAGCGAACCGGTTTATTTGATTCGACGTTGGTTGTGTGGAGCGGAGAGTTCGGTCGGACCCCGTTCGCCCAGGGTTCGAATGGCCGGGATCATAATCCGTTTGGATTCACCATTTGGATGGCTGGCGCTGGTGTGAAGGGCGGTGTTTCGGTGGGGCAAACAGATGAGTGGGGTTACCGAGCGGTTGAAAATCGCTTCGAGGTACATGATCTGCACGCCACCATGTTGCACCTGCTGGGGATCGAACACACTCGCAGCACTTTTCGATTTAGCGGCCGTGACATGCGGCTTACGGATGTTCACGGTCGCGTGATACAAGAGGTGGTCGCATGATTGACGTTGGTACTGTTTCGCCAAAACACTCTGTCCTGCTTGCGACCGTGTTAGTGGGATGCTTTATAGCTTCGGGAGTCGTCGTGACCGCAGAGGAAACGTCGATTACCCCGGAACAAAACGAATTCTTTGAGTCCAAGGTTCGTCCACTCTTGGTCGAGCATTGTTACGGTTGCCACTCGACTGAGGCGGAGGAAATTGAGGCTGGTCTTGTACTTGATTCTAAATGGGGCTGGGAAACCGGGGGCGAGTCAGGACCCGCAATCGAACCAGGGGATGTCGAGGAGAGTTTACTGATCGAGGCAATTCGGTACGAAGAAGACGTCGTCAGCGGGATGCCCCCCCGGAGCAAGTTGCCCGATTCGGAAATCGAGATTTTGACCAAGTGGGTGGCCATGGGCGCACCTGATCCTCGGGCCAAACAGGTCCCGCGTGACGAAAAAGTTTCGACATTCGATCTGCAGTCCCGCAAAGCGGAGCACTGGTCCTGGCGTCCGGTCTCGCCGCCGAACCCGCCGCAGGTGAGTGACCAAAGTTGGCCACTTAATGAGATCGATCAATTCGTGCTGGCGAAGCTTGAGCAAGCAGAGTTGGTGCCGGCTGTCGACGCTGATAAACAACTGTGGCTGCGACGGGTTTACTTTGACTTGATCGGCTTGCCGCCCACCACGCAGCAGATGGACAAGTTTTTGCAGGATGATTCGGCGGAGGCGCATCAAGACGTGGTTGATGATTTACTGCGTTCGCCTCACTTTGGTGAAAAATGGGCCAGGCATTGGATGGATCTCGTACGGTACGCGGAAACCTACGGCCATGAATTCGATTACCCCATTCATCACGCTACTGAATATCGCGATTATTTGATTCGGGCATTCAACGCAGATGTGCCATTCGATCAGTTCACCCGCGAACATATTGCTGGTGATTTATTGCCGGAACCGCGGCGGCATCCAGAACAGCAATTTAATGAATCGATTATTGGGACCGGATTTTGGTATTTGCACGAAGCGACTCATGCGCCGACGGATGTCTTGGGCAATGAAGCCGACATCGTCGATAATCAGTTGGATGTTTTCGGAAAAGCATTTCTCGGTTTGACGGTGGCGTGTGCCCGCTGCCACGATCATAAGTTCGATGCCATATCGACGGCTGATTACTACGCGTTGAGTGCCTACTTGCAGAGTAGTTGCCGCCAAGAAGTTTCGTTGGATGTTGGTGGAAAGGCGAAGCAACTTGCAAGCAAGATTGAAGGTCTCCGAAGCCGCGTCGGTGATGTGGTGCAGAAGATCGACTGGCAAGAAGCAGTTGATTGGAGACCGGGTAAATACTATGCGACTGCCGCCGGCCTTCTTCGTGCGGTCGATCCGGCCAGTCCATTGACTCGGATCGAGTCCAAAAAGGTGACTGCCGAGGCGGTCGCCATTGCTGCCGCACGGGACGAACTCGACACCGACCGATTGCGGCGTTGGGTCGATCACTTTGCGGAGGTTCAGCGGGCCATTGCACCGAGTGACGAGGGGGCGCTTGATGATCGGTTTACGCTCCTGGCTGATTTTGCGGGCGATGAAATGCCTCCGGGGTGGTCGACGTCTGGTGATGCTTTCCAGCACGTGGGAAGTGAGACGCAGATCACAGTCGACGGGCAATTGGCTGTGCCGGGGACGATGGCCAGCGGATTGGTCAGTCGCAAGCAAACTGGCATTTTGCGCTCGCCAACTTTCGAGATTACCGGTAAGCAAATTCACCTGCGACTGCGGAGTGACGCGAACTTGACCGTCCGTTTGGTGGTCGACAACTACTACATGGCGCACTTCAACGGTTTGCTATTTCGAGGAACCTTCCTGAATGGAAAAGCAACCGATACGTCAGGTCAGTGGGCTTGGAAAACACTAGGTGGTGACGTTCGGAAGTATGTTGGTCATCGTGCCTATCTGGAATTCGTTGACAGTGGCGACGGATCAATGGAAATCGATCAGGTGGTCATGAGTGACGGAGGCCCACCTTCGAATGAGGTCGATTCCCTGCCGTCTCATGCCGCTTTCGCCAACCAGAAATGGCGTGATGCAATGAACTCGCTTCGCGCGGGGAAAGGCTCCAACTTAATGTCGGTGATGTTGGCGGCTGGTCTCATCACTCTAAAAGAGCTTGCTCCAGCGGTAGAACCCTTATTGAATGAAGCTGGTGAAGCGTCCAGCCAGATTCCGGGGCCGCGGCTGGTCGTCGCAATGGGGCAAGGTTCAGCCGAGGATGCGAATATTTACATTCGTGGCAGTCATGCCAATCTAGGCCCGGAAGTACCAGCCCGTTTCTTGGAGGCTTTGGGTGGTCGTCGTGGAGATCGCTTGACCTTGGCAGATCAAGTTGTCAGCGAAGAGAACCCATTGACGTCACGCGTTGCTGTCAATCGGCTCTGGCACCACCTGTTCGGGCGCGGCATCGTTCCCACGGTGGACGATTTCGGTCCCCAGGGACAACCAGCCAGTCACCCAGGATTACTCGATTGGTTGGCTGCTGATTTCGTGAGTCACGGCTGGTCGATCAAGCAGACTTTGCGAAAGATCACTTTGTCACGCACCTACCGACAATCTTCAACAGCGAATCCATCGCTTACCGAACTGAAAATCAATGCCGTGGATCCTCGTAATGAGCTGTTGCACTGTATGCCAGTTCGACGTTTACCCGCGGAGTCAATTCGGGATGCCATCCTGTCAGTAGCAGGGACATTGGATTCCAAGCAATTTGGCCCGAGCATTCCGACTCACCGCACTGCATTCATGACAGGACGTGGTGCGCGAGCGAGCGGGCCGTTGGACGGTGCAAGAAGGCGAAGTGTTTATCTGTCTGTGTATCGGAACTTTTTAAATCCGTTCATGCTGACTTTTGATACGCCGAGCCCATTCGGTCCTCAGGGCCGCAGGAGTCGATCGAATGTTCCGGCGCAAGCGTTGGCGATGATGAACGACCCTTTTGTGATTGATCAAGCAAAACAGTGGGCGGAATTTTGGCTGAAACAGGATCTGTCTGATTCAGATCGGATCACCGGTATGGTGCGTGCCGCTCATGGAGTGGAACCGAATGCCGACCAATTGGCTGCCTTGCAAGCGTTCATTGATCAACAGGCTGATGTTTATGGAAAAGCCGATCAGCGCCGTTGGATCGATTTGGCCCACGCACTTTTCAACATGAAAGCGTTTTACTTCATCAGATGAGCCAACGTCCTGCATTCCTGAAGCGGTTGCATTGTTTCGCTTTTACGCGACTCGCTCGCCTTGCGTTTCGCCACTTCGGGGAGTGGGGATTTCGCGGAGTGTCGCTCGGTTTCTCGGTTTGTTTGTTTGGCTCCATTTGTCTATCTTGTCGGAACGCGTGTGCGGATGAGGCGAATCGCCGGTCACTCGAAATTTTTGAAAAGCATGTTCGCCCAGCTTTGGTCGATCATTGCATTCGCTGTCATGGTCCGGACAAGCAGCAAGGCGGTTTGCGGTTGGATACCGCTGAGGGTTGGGCCGATGGTGGTGACAGCGGAGCAGCGATCACACCGGGCGACCAAGAGAGTCTCTTGTTGAAGGCTATCGGTTACGACGACGTGGCACTTGAGATGCCTCCACGCGGGAAGTTGCCCGATAAAACGATCGCTGCATTTTCGGAATGGGTTAAGACTGGCGCAGCGGATCCAAGAACGTCGATGAAGGGTTCCAACGCGTCAGGTGATCCATCAGCAGGGCAGACCCAATCTAATCGTGACTCAAAATCATCCAGTGTTGGACGTGAGTTTTGGTCCTTCCAACCGGTGCGAGCACCCGCGGTACCTACTGCTGGTGAGCAGTGGGCGCAGGGCGACATTGATCATTTTGTTTTTTCCCGACTGCAAGAGCAAGGTTTGACACCGAACCCTGATGCCGATCGCTTGGTGTGGTTACGTCGCTTGTATTTTGATTTGACAGGTTTGCCACCCTCGCCCGAGGAGATCGAGGCATTTGCCGGCGATGAGTCACCGGTCGCATGCGAAACCTTGGTGGATCGATTGTTGAATTCGAAGCACTTCGGCGAGCGTTGGGGGCGGAATTGGTTGGATGTGGTGCGATTCGCTGAATCGAGTGGTGGTGGGCGGACCTTGCTGTTTCCTGACGCATGGCGATTTCGCGATTATGTGATCGACAGCTTCAATCGTGATCTGCCGTATGATCAATTTCTGACGCAACAAATTGCAGGAGACCTTTTGGAATGCAAGGACACAGATCAGAGAGTCCGTTACTTGACTGCCACTGCATTTTTGTTGTTAGGGCCGATCAACTATGAGATGCAAGATAAAGACATCTTAGAGATGGATATCGTTGATGAGCAGTTGGATACGATTGGCAAAGCATTCATGGGGATGACGATCGGTTGCGCACGCTGTCACGATCACAAATTTGATCCGATTCCTACTAGTGATTACTACGCGATGGCAGGGATTTTCAAAAGCACGCGCTCCGTGATCCATTCGAACGTTTCAAAGTGGAACACAACGCCACTTCCACGCTCTGCAGCTGAACAAGCAGATTACGAAAAGCATCAACAGTCAATCGCCAAGCTGGAAGATGAATTGAAGCTCGCCAAGATGGCGTGGTCCGAGGCGGGGGGGAAACCACAAAATGATGTGTCAGGATTGAGGGCCGTCGATCCAGCTCGTGTCAACGGGATTGTCGTGGATGATGCCATGGCTGAGATAGTGGGCGATTGGACCGAGTCAACTCACACGGCAGGTTACTTGGGCAAACAGTACATTCATGATGCCAGCGAAGATCGCGGTGCCAAACGCGTTATCTTCCGCCCTGCGGTTCCACATGCCGGGCGGTATCAGGTCCTGGTCAGTTATTCAGCATCTTCTAATCGTTCAAAAAAGGTACCCGTCAAAATCGAACACGCCGATGGTCATGACGTGGTCCGAGTCAATCAGAAGCAAAGGCCATCCATTGGTGGGCTGTTTGAAGCATTAGGTGATTTCGACTTTGAGCAGGGGCCGTCCCTGATCGAAATTTCGAATCAAGGAACCACAGACGGTGTGGTGATTGCCGATG
>JAYZAR010000108.1:0-16551 GCA_036339635.1 Planctomycetota bacterium
GACGGTTTCCCGGCGACCAAGACAATTTTGGTCGTCTCTGCATGACTCGATGTCCCGCCCCAAAACGCGAGCAGGGCAAGAACGAGCATCGAACGGTAATTCATCATTTTATCTCATTCGGTCGATTGGTATTGATTTGCATCGGTTCACGTCCTTTTCTTGGTAATGCTGCATTAATTTTAGTCATCGAATATCGTGCCTGCTATTATCACGACCATGCGGTCTGGTTCTCGCTGTGCCCCGCTTAGGCCCTCGGGCAAAGCACTGATTGCGCCGCCGCGTCCATCACTGATTTGCCCTCGGGGGCATCAGTTGTGTATCCGCACTGAGGACTTGTATTTGGTGACCGGACGCGACGCTTTGCGTCGAGCATTTTGCGTGGTCAGTTCCATTCATCACTGCGACCCGGCGAAGTATTGTCGCAAACCGATCACCCCATCGTCATTCGACGTGATTTTTTTCGCTGTTAGTGGAATGGGTGATAAAAACTGGGGTTTCACGATGGTCATGCCGATGGCGTTGGGTTTGGTTCGAAGGTTAAATTTGGAGTGGTGTTTAAGATATTTTTGATAGCCTCCGATGTCGATGTATCTCGTTCCGAAACACAAAGCATCGGCATGGTCGCTTCTTGGGGGCCCAGTAAGATTGCGCGGTAACCAATTCGCCGCAAGATATCAGCACACTCGAAGGCAGCACGAATGCCGTGAACTTCGATGAAGAGTCTCACTTTGGAGTTGGACAGCATCTTCATTCCCCCTCGCAAAATCGCCGCTTCAGCACCCTCCGCATCCATTTTAATGAAGTCAGGATTCAGGCCCAATAAATCGTCGAGCGTTGTTGACGGTACTGAGATCGTTTCGAAGTTGGGGTATTGCTCGGCTGCTGCTTCCGAGGCAACCCCTCCACAGGAATCCAGGTACCCCATCGAGTCAAAGTCACCACTCGGCGCATACCGAAGCGTCATGGTTGATGTGACATCGGCGACAGCCTCTTGGTGAAGCGTTACATGTGAAAGATTGGATCGGGCGGCTGATTCGGCGATTCGTTTTGCGTGCGAAGGTACGGGCTCGAAGGTCTCGACTCGACCATCACGAGCGAGGCTCGCAAGGACCAGCGTGAAATAGCCATAATGGCCGCCAATGTCAAAGCACACGGAGTCTCGCGTGATCAGCGCTTCCATGATTTGAGTGCAGAGTGGTTCGTAGTTCCCGGGAACAATTGAGTCGACAAACCCAGAAGGCGCAGGTAGCAGAATTTCGCATCCTTTTGCTGGCCCATTCGATATCGTGTGCCAGCCAACAACAACTTTCTCCGGCGTTGGCTCGAGAAAATCCCTGGCGATGGTGACGATCGGTCTACCAATTCTTCGGATCGCGTTTTTGATTCCGTTCACTTATTTCGCTCCAGCTTCATGTTTTAGATGAGATGATGTTGTTTATATCGCGTTAATGCAGAACCATCCAAGTATCGATGACAGCTTTTACTCGAACAAAGGTCGTTCTGTTTGGATGGTGGTATTTCACCATTCGAGCGTCCCTGTTTAACGACCACCGTAGTGTTTCCACCACACTCTCGCTTCGTCTGTGGTCCAGCTGTATTTAACCCGCAATTGATCAATTGCACGCGAGAGTTCCAAGATCGAACCAAACCGGTCCTCAGCTTGTTTGGCCATGCATTTTAAGATCAAGTCATTGATTTCGACTGAGATTTCCTCGTTGCGGTGAACGCTTATGCTGATGGGTTGTTCGCTGAGAATTAAAGCAAAAAGGGATTCGGGATCGCATTCGATAAAGGGTGCTCGACCGCACAACAGGTAATACGCCACGCAGCCAACCGAGTAGATGTCGGAACGTGGATCCATCGCATTGGGTTCACGGAATCGTTCGGGTGCCATGTACATTGGCGTGCCGGACCAGAGCGTTTCGGAGGTCTGGTAGACACCCGAAATCGGTTTTAAAGGCTTCGCCAGGCCATAATCAAACACAACTGCCCAATCGCCGACTGAAGCGTCGAGCGACAGCATGACATTTTGTGGTTTGATGTCACGGTGTAGTAGATTCATGTCATGCGCCTCAGCTAATGCATCACACATTTGGCTCAAGATGCAGAGTGTTCGGCTGATTGGCTGACAGCCGCTGCGGGCGACGACTTGTTGAAGTGTCAGCCCTTTCAAAAGCTCCATCACACAATAGGCCTCACCGACCTCTGATTGTCCGTAATCGTAAATCATGACGCTGTGCGGATTACTGAGTGAGGCCGCCAGGCGAGCCTCACGATCGAAGCGAAGTTGATCTTCTTTTTGTCTCCGATCCCCACTCAGAATTTTTAATGCGGCATCACGACCCAGTTGTCGATGACGTGCACGGTAAACGACACCCATCCCACCACTTCCCAATTCCTCCAGGATTTCATAGCGGCTTAGTGGGTGAATCGCCGCTTGCTTCGCAGTGGACGTCGAAGCGATTCGGGTGGCTGCGATGAATGCGGTCAGGAACAGCAGGCTGCCTAATACGATAAAGCCGATACGAACAATTCGCGCAGCCGCAAAGACAACATTTGCGTCATGCTCAATGACCACACCGAGTTCCCATTCGGGGTGCCACCGCCAAGCACCAACGACGCCAATCCCAGCGTAGTTTTTGTAAGCCTCTACACGCACGTTGGATGCACCATTCGTTGCGTCAGCCACTGCAACCGTCAGTGGTCGAGTGGAGCGTTTCAGTGAATTTGCGCTGACGGTGTCAAGTTCTAGTCCGGGATCTGCGACGCGAAGATTCGCCGCCACTTCGTTCTGACCGACATCGAGTTGCCCATTGGCTGCCATCGCCATCGCCCGCGGGCTATCGGTAATCATTACGCCGTCTGGATTGATGGCGTAAGCGTCGACATCACCTGCCAGTGAAACGTTCATGAAGACGCGATTGAAATCGTTGTAGATATTGATTCCACTGACTTGCAATGCGGCAATGACACGGCCGTCCGTTCCATAGATCGGGACGATGATTGCCATGGTTGGATATTCGTTTTCAGCGAGCTTGATGGGACCAAACAGCACGGTTTCACCCGCCATAGCTCGTGTTAGATTCGCGGCATTACCGGGCGCGACGGGTTGGCCCAATTCGCTTCCATTGGCGAGTTCGCTATTTTCGACTTGCGAGGTTGCAATGGTTCTATACGATTCGTTCCAAACCACAAATTCGACGCTGTCGAATCCGGAAAGTTGCTGCAACTGAGTCAAGATTTGTTGGGAGGCCTCGGTCAGCTGTGGCAAGTTTGGATCTGGATTCGACCGAGTCGCCTCCACAAGTTGTTCGATTGGGGATTGAATTCCGGGTTGTCTTGCCCAGGACTGGACTAGTTTTGATTTATCGGACAGGAATTGCTGGGATGCGAGAGCGACACTATCAGCGATCCCTTGTAGCTCGTTTCGAACCGAGCGATTCATGGTTGTTTCGACTTGCGTGTACGTCCACCAACCGACCAATGCCGTGGGGAGCAAGGCGGCTAGCCATAGCCATCCGGATGTTCGTCGTCGACTTTGTCGAGCCAGTTTTGCCCACAGTGCCGCACTGGGGGATGGTTGTGCCGGTGTGACTGATTCGGTGTCCCGCGGCGCGGCGTGCGTTCTTTGTGCCTTATGCAAGGTGACTTGTGATGTCTGCCTGCGAGGTCGCATGCTTTGCGTCGGTTCTATCGTGCCGCCGTGTGGCGTTTTCTGCTCAGTGGAGGAAGGATTGCTTTTGTTGTTGCTGCTGGATTCAGCACTTAATGGCCTCAGTGTTGGGAGATCTACCGCAGTTGAGGGCACCTGGATTTCTCGTTGCCCCTCAAGCCTCGCTGATTCGGGATCGTGCTCCTCCAGCAACGAAAGAACCTCTTGCAGCAACTCTGCATCTTCGCCCGTCTCAACTTTCAGAAAGCTTGTTTGTTCAGCCGGTGGTAATTCCTCGACTGCGAGAAACAATTCGCGGACACGTGCGTATCGCGATGCATCCATTGATTATTTGCCTTCGGACGGTTTCGTTGGCTGACAATTCGCTGTCTCTTCGTCCTCGGTGTCGTGATTTCGCAATTCGCGTCGCATCCATGCTCTTGCCATCGCCCATTCTTTTTCGGCTGTTCGAAGGCCGAGCCCCATCTCAGTGGCGATTTCTCCCATCGTCATGCCACCAAAGAATCGAAGTTCGACGATCTTTTCTTGTCGTGGATTTAGCTCGGCAAGTGTTGTGAGTAATTCGTCTAGTGCCATCACGTCTTCGTCGCGACTCAGTTGGAATGTTACCTCATCGGTGAGTTGACAGCGTTCCCAGCCTCCACCACGTTTAAGTGACCGATTTTTTCGAGCATGATCGACCAAGATGCGGCGCATAACCGTCGCGCCGATTGCAAAGAAATGCGTTTTCCCTTGCCAGTTGATCTGCGATTGATCAACCATTCGCATGTACGCTTGATGAACAAGTGACGAAGAGCTAAGGCGATTACGCATTGGTTCATTTTGGAGAAACCGTCCTGCTAACCGGCACAAGTCGTCGTACATCAAAGTAAAAAGTTGATCGGTATCTTTCACCTTCCCGGTTGTGCTGCTGGTCAGTAGGTCGGTGATCGAAGTCATAATAGCGCAACCCGAAAAGGGAAAATCGCCAGCAAGTCAGCTGGCCGGACAGCATCAGCACAAGAAACCAACCCTTTTAGGATAACCCACAACCCTCTCTGGATCGATTCAGTGGGCAGCAAAAGTGGATCCTGATTGTTTTTGACCGCGAAGGCTGGCTGTTCGAACCGTGGCAGCATGGATTTCGACGATTTGCGATGGCTCTGCGGCGTAACCACCGGCCATCGCGATCGCCACGGCAATTCCTTGAGACCGGCACCAGTCGACAACCTGCTGATCTCGCCTCTGTAGGCCTTGCATGGTGAGTGACAGTCTGCCCAAGCGATCGTGAACGAATGGGTCGGCACCAGCCAAGTAGACGGCGAGTTGGAATGGCCCGTTTTCACTGACTTGATCGAGTGCATTCGTCAGAGCTCGCAAGTACGCTGCGTCGTCTGTTCCGTCTGGTAAAGCAATATCAAGGTCTCCCGCCGTTTTTCGCAGTGGGAAATTCTTTACTCCATGAATTGATAGGGTGAACGTCGATGAGTCACCACGCAATATTTGTGCGGTGCCGTTTCCCTGGTGGACATCCAAGTCGATGACACAAGCGCGATTAATCTTACCTTCGTGCTGCATGGTTCGGATGGCAACAGCTGCATCATTGAACACACAGTAACCCTCACCGGTGTCAGACATGGCATGATGAGTTCCGCCCGCCAGATTGACCGCGACGCTGTCATCCAAGGCAGCTCGGCTTGCGGCAATCGTTGCACCCGTGCTGCGTCGTGAACGCTCAACCAGTTTTAAGGACCAGGGAAAGCCGATTCGGCGAACTTCAGCGGGGGTCAGCGTCCCCTTCTTCACTGCTTCCAAGTAACGCGCAGTATGACATTGTAAAAGTTGGGAATCCGTAGCTGCCGGCGGAACGAGCAGTGTGTCTTGAAGATGCTCGTCGCTGCGTACAATTCGTTCGCGCAGCAAGCGATACTTTGACATCGGAAAGCGATGTTTTGGCGGCAGCGGTAATTCAAAGTGGTCGGTGTAGTAGATTCGCATTGAGTGCCGTCAATGTTAAGAATGCATCTTCCCGGGTTACCGTTGGAAGCAGAATGAACAAGTCAATCATTGGGTTGATCTCGCGGTCAGCGCGCCGAAAGCGAATTGATCTGTAAGTCTGGCCTTCAGATGATTGTATTGATTCAGCTACGGGTCTTTTTTGGTGGAAGGCAAAAACCATCCACGCATACTTTGCCAGCCTTTTTCGATCAACCTTCCGGTCAGCATCTCTTCTGTCCAAGTTTCGCGATCCGCTGCGAAGTTTTCCCATACGCCTTCAAGGTACGGTGCTGATGCGTCCGCGAGGGTCGCATACAAACCGTGGTCAGATATTTCGACCAACGCATCGCTGTAGTGACCGATAATGTGCTCGTCAAATAAGTTTCCAGCGACATCGATTGTCGATAACGCACCACGACTCGTGAGGGTAATTCGATTCAATGCGAACATGGTCATGGTGGTGCTGATATCCCAAAGCCCAACATCAGCGGCTGTCGCCGCACGTTCCATTTCGCTCCAGATACGCTGAACTTCGGCTTGAGGCAGCAAGCTGGTGGGTTCTGCTTTGCTCATTTCGTCACTAAGACGTGCGATTGTGTCAGTCAGTCCTGATATGCTGATCGGAGGAGTGTCCATCGCTTCCACTGCCTTTCCGCTCGTCGATTCTAGCGCTTCGACTAGGTCTGAAACGTGATCGATACTCGAATCGTTATCGATGATTCCTTCCCGTTTCAGTTCCTCACTGAGTTTCCTGAGGTAGTAGCTCGAGCCGTATGCCAGATCGTTAAAGATGGCAAGCACAGTCATCGGTGACAGGTGGAGCGTAGCAGTTCCCGCAATATCTAAGAGTCCACCGACCGCTTTCCTCGCTAGTTTTGTCTCCTCGTTGGGTGCTGCTGGTGTTCCATTTTGCACGCCACCAACATCGTTCACCATCATGTCGATTGCTTGTTGGACAAAAACGGTGTAGCTGCGGGATGATCGAAATGCGGCCGGGATTAACCTGGCGGCCGTTTCGTTGACGAAGCCGCCGACGATCAACGAGGCGCTGCGCGCGGTGCGTTCTGGCAGGGACAGTCCATAAAGTAGCGTACTGGTCAGCGATCCTGCAGATTCATCTGAGTTTTCATTTGATTCCGCAGACATCGAACTTCCCTGATTATGGGTGAACTAAGAAGAACTTATCGAATCGCTTCAATGGCCAACGCTTTGACAGTTGAGTCATCCACGATGCGTCCTAGCATTAAAACCTTTGTTTCGGTGGGAAAATCGGGGTCTTGCAGCAAGTTCAGTCTCGCGCCATTGCTAAGCAACAGCGTCGTTTTGCCATCGTTTTGGCTGATTAGGCCGGCAACCGCGACTCCATTGAATTGACGGCGCCCGTGTTGAAGCCATTGCAGACCCGCATTTTCAATTTCGTCGATTGCAGATGATGTTGCAATCGTTTCGGCCAGTGCCTCGATATCTTCACCGGGAATGGACGTGTCATCGCAAACTTCCGCGACTTTCAGATAGGTGTCACGAATCAAAATGTTGCGTTTCTGCTTTACCCCTTCAAATGTCGCCAGCCGATTGATGAAGTCGATGGCCCCCCGTGTGGCTTGGATGACCACAGCTGGCTCGGGTGAATCACTTGTATCGACCAAATCTCGTGATTCGTTTGCCATGGATCCCGCCACAAGGGGTTCCGGCGTTTGTAGCTCTGCCTCCGTATTCAAATCTGAATCGACCGAATTGGTTGCATTCAATCCAGCGGAGACTTCGTCCCGAGCCGTTGTTGGAGTCGGTGTGCTGGTTGGAAGTTCCGACGGTTCGGTGGAAATTTCAGCTTCGATTTTGGTGGTGGTCTCCTCGACTGCGTCTGCAATCTGCACGTCGCCAGTCACATCGGTAGAAAGTCCAGTCACATCGGTAGAAAGTCCAGCCGCATCGAACGCTGGCGGGGATTTTAGGGTGGGGTCCATGAGAGAATTGTCGACTGCCGCGTGAGTGGTCGAATCGAAGGTTGTTGTATCAATCATTTCTGAAGCATCGATTACCGGTGCATCAGATAACTGGGCTAGGGCTGGTGATTCCGGCTGGCGAAGGACATTATTTTGGGTTGCGACTTGAGAGGTATCATCGGCGAGATTCACGTTCACTTCAGTGGTTTCTGGACGAAGCGATTCGTTCTCGATTTTCTTAGTCGTGTTCAACGATGGTTCGGTTGAAACGATGCTGGCTGAGGAAGGAGTTTGTTCGGTCGACGATACCCGATTTGTCGCTACCGTGAGTTGGATTTCAAGACCAGCGGGCGTCGGATTCAAGTCTATGTCAGCGTCGAAAGCTGGATTGAGGAGGGCGATGGCATCAAGCGTTGAATTCAACGCGGTTGGGGGTGTTGTTACAGGACGGCTCACCATATTCGAATCGCCGAATTCATTTGCCGAAGACTCATCGGTGGAAGCTGAGACGGAATCATTTTTCTCAGCAGGTGTTACATCCTGCGGGCTTGCTCCAGAACTCGTCTCGCCAGTGGTCGCTCCTGATTGCGGTGTTGGTTGAGCAGCATCAAGGATGCTTTGTAGCGCCGAATCGCTCGGTTCGGAGCTGGGTTCTGCATCTTCGGATCTCATCAATGACTGACCGAATGGTCGATCGTACGAACGTTCGCCAATGTTTCCCATGGGAGCTGCGATCACGCCTGATCCAGAGTCCTGACTGCCACCATCGAATGGCCAGATGCCCCAGTCAGGTGTTTTGCCCATCAGCATCAAGATACCACCGGCGATTGGTAAGGCGGCAAGTCCACCGAGCACAACGCCAATGGCAGTGCGGATTCCTGAACCTTTTTTTCTTTTGCGACTGGAAGCCCGGGTCAAAATTGGTTCTTGACCACCCGCTCCCATCTCGCCCAAGCTGGGCACAGGGCTGGTACCGCGAACACTCCATCGTTCGCCATCAAGGTACTCTGTATTCGCCTCGCGGTCATCAATTGATAAATCGGCCCATTGTGTTGAATCGGTTTCAGCACTTGACCCAGTGTCTACACCATTAATATGGTTAAACGCTTGTTCGGGTTGAGGCGTTGGCGAGGCGATATCAATTGGGGTGCCATCGGCGTGGACAACTCCCAAAACCGGTGGCAGTTGATCAATGACCTCGGTTAACGCGAATTGTTCTTGGCACCACGGACAAATCGCCTGAGCATCCTCTGGCAGCGAGCTGGTTGGGATACGAAACGTTTCTTGGCATCTTGGACACGGGGTGACAATCATCGGCACTCTCAAGATCGGCTGGTGAGGATTTGAAATTGTACCTCACATTTGGGTGCTTCAGCAGACCGTTGCAGTGCCCCTACCCTCGTGGCAAATCATACAACCGGCCGAGTTTTTCCGTCAAATACGCTGTCAGCGGTTCCGCCGATAGCGGGGATCCACAGGCGAGTTGGACCAGTTCATTGCCGCTGTAGCATCGACCATGGAAGTGAATTCGCTGATGTAACCAATCAAGTAGCGGCCGAAACTCACCGCGAGCGAGCAATTCGTCTAGGTCTCCAATCTGCTCCGTTGCGGTCGCAAAGAGCTGTGCCGCCGCTAGATTGCCAAGTGTATAGGTCGGGAAATAACCGAACAGACCGGCGCTCCAGTGGACATCTTGCAAAACACCATCAGCATCCGAGTCGGGGCGGATTCCCAAATCGCTTTCGTATCGCGCATTCCATGCTTCAGGAAGATCATCAATTTGGAGCGAGCCTTCAATTAACTCTCGCTCCAGGTCAAATCGGATCAGAATGTGCAGATTGTAGGTGGCTTCATCTGCTTCGACGCGAATCAGGCTGGGACGAACGGCGTTGATCGCAAAGTAGAAAGAATCAAGTCCGACTTCATCGAGTTGGGGTGAAAAAGTCTGTTGGGTATCGCGGTATAGCCATTGCCAAAATGCCTGACTGCGGCCCACTTGGTTTTCCCAAAGCCTCGATTGCGATTCGTGAATGCCAAGTGAGGCGTAGGATCCTGGTGGTAGACCAAACCAATCTGTTCTCAAGCCTTGTTCATAAGTGCCATGTCCTGCTTCGTGCAAAGTGCCGAATAGTCCCGAAGAAAGAACGTGCGGATCGTAACGCGTCAAGATTCGGCAATCGTGAGGCCCAAGCGTTGTGCAAAAGGGATGTGAGGTTTCGTCGAGCCGTCCACGGTCAAAATCAAATCCGATGGCTTCTGCAACGCGGTGGCTGAAATCGCGTTGGTCTTGCACCGGGAAAACGCCTTCGACGGCTTTCAGATCAGGCTGTTTTTCTGATTGAGTTACCTGTTCGATCAACTGCACCAAAGGGCGGCGAACACGCTCGAAGACTTCCTGCAAATCCTCGACACTAGCGTTCGGTTCGTATTCATCCATGAGGGCTTCGTAGGCGGACCGATTCGTGCCCTCGCAAAGCCGCTCGCCAGCCTCACGTTTCAAGTCGAGGATTTCATTGAGCGCGTTTCGAAACAGTCTGAAATCGTCGGATCTTCGCGCTTCGTCCCAAATCTGTTGCCCCCGCACGGTTGCCTCAGCCGTTCGTTGCACGAGATCGTTCGGTAATTTTCGATCGCGATCCCAGTCTCGATGCAAGCATTCGACGGTGGCGCGAATATCGCTATGAGGATCGTGTTCGGTGGCACGTCCCATTAGCCAAGTAAGGTCGTCGCCGTAAGAAGTGTCTGTCCGAATGCCATGGACGATGGCGCGGAGCGAAGCGACTTGATTGGCCCGGTATTCACCGGCGGCGTACGGTAAGCCGGTGCGTTCGTCCCATTCAAGCGTGTCTGCCGCAGTTTGTAACTGCATGGCTTCTCGTGCACGCTGACAGACAGAATCAAATCGAGATTGAAAATCGGGCATGGTGGCACTTGTCCTGGGGATTCATGATCACTGTTAAATCATTGCTCCCGCGAGGACGTTCGAAAAGATGCCTAGCGCTGAGATTGGTTCCTGAAATTCGATCGCGTTTACGAAATCAGCAGGCCATTGCCGTTTGATTCGCCTTCTTCCCATTCACGCCGCACCTCACGTAAACCGTAAGCACACATTTCAAATTGGTCGCTTAAGGATTGCAGCAGATCGCTTGATGGTCGATCATGGCCACCTTCGATTTCGGCAGCGATCGCATACGCTCTCTTGCCTTGCCGGCAGTAATCTAGAAATCCGTCTTGGGTTTCATAGGGACGCATGCGGCGCAGGCTCTCAGGGTACATACCCGACCAAAAAAGCGTGAAGTCCCCGATGTGGCGATGGACTTCGCGACGTGCCAGGCCGATTCGATTTTCCGCCTCGCACAGCATTTGGAAAATCTCGGTTGCTGGTCGTCCATCCGAGTGGCGGATTTTTTGTAGCGAATCGAATCTCACGAACCTGAGCATCATATCGGTGAGGTAATCGACTAGCTGGACGTCCACCACGCCCAGCTTTGACTGGAAAATACACTCATTTAAACCACTGAAGAAGCGTTCGATGGTCGAACGCTTCTTCACCTCGTTCGGAGTCTTTTCAGGCTCCATGATTAGCCTCCTAAGTTCTCGCTTTAACGGGTCTTTCCCTCACGGACTGCATCGCGTGGAAATTCATGTTGATTGAGGTGCGTGGCTCAGGTCAAGTAAATTTACCAGAGAAACCACTCTTCTCTTTCGATTGTACGTCGAATCTTTCGATGTGGCCGGCAATCCTGGTCAATCTGTTTAACTATGCTACGTAAGTTCGCCATACGCGGAGAATATATTGACCGTGGATTCGGTTTCCCCGTTTCACATTCGCACCCCACTTTCGGAAAAACAAGACTGTGTTGAGAAGCTTTAAATCTTCGATTTTGCCGCTGATGCTGATTTTGGTTGCCGATTTGGCGGTGGCCCAAAGTCCAACAGCGGCCAATCCCATCGTTGGACTTCGTGACCGTCGACCAACTGGCTTTGCGTTGGTTGGAGCCGATGTGATCACGCAGCCCGGTTCTCTAATTCAAAATGCGACCATTCTCATCGAAGAAGGATCGATTCTCGGCGTCTCGGAGGGTCTGAGTATCCCAGCGGGATTCCAGGTGATCGATTGTCAAGGCAAACGAGTTTACGCAGGACTAATTGATGCTTTTAGTGAACTCAATGTAACGCTTGCTGACCAACAGCCAGGTTATTGGAATAGTAACGTCACGCCTCAGCGGAACGTTGCGATTGCAGTTGCGAAGGATCCGATCGATCAATCCGCGAAGTTACGGTCGCAGGGGATCACAACGCGTCTGGTTGCTCCGCAAGGCGGGATCGTCAAGGGAACGAGTTGCGTGGTGCAGTTGGGGTCGGACGCGGGACAGCGACTACTGAGTGCCAAGGCTTGGCATCACCTGCAATTAACCGTTCCGAGGACAGGATCACGTCCGAGGTATCCGAACTCGCCGATGGGCGCCACTGCCCTGCTCCGTCAATCACTATACGACGCGCAGTGGTACGAACGGGCTTGGACAGCCTATCGAGCGCAGCCAACATTGCCACGGCCCGAGAACAATCGGGCTTTGCAAGTGTTAGCCGATGCAATCGATGTTGATACGTTTGTGATTGATGCTCAGAACGAGCGGATGGCAATTCGAGCGGGTAAGGTTGCCGATGAATTCGCTTTGAAATGGATTCTCCGCGGCTCGGGACGTGAGTATCGCCAACTGGACGAAATTGCGGCGATGAATCGAGCCGTTCTTGTGCCAGTTGATTTTCCGGAGGCCCCCAAAGTTCAATCGGCTGAAGCAGCCCGAGGTACTTCGCTTCAAGAACTGTTGCACTGGGACTTGGCTCCACAGAATCCTGCGCGGCTTCATGAAGCAGGCCTCACGATTTGTTTGACGACCGATGGGTTAGACGACCCAGGAAAGTTTCTCGCAAAGGTGCGTGCCGCCGTTGAGCGGGGTCTGGATGCCGATGCAGCACTGGCAGCGGTGACCACCAGTCCGGCAATGTTGCTTGGCCTCGATTCGCAAGTCGGCCGGGTGCGACCTGGCATGCTAGCCAGTTTGGTGATTTGTGATGGACATCTTTGGGATTCCGAGACAAAAGTGAACGAGTGTTGGGTAGCCGGTGAGAGGTTCGTTATTTCGCAAGGCAAGAAGGCGGAAGATTCGTTGGTGGGTGAATGGAAAACAACCCTGCGGACGGATAAAGTTGAAACGGACCTAATGCTTGAAGTCAAGCAAGCAGGTGGCAAGATTTCTGGTCAAATCGAGGTTGGCCAGCCGAAGCCCACTCGGGGCAAGAATAAGACCGAATCGACCCCCAAGACTGTCAGATTCGAAACCGTTGTTCGCGGCCGAGATCGGTTGACGGCAATGTTAGATCTGGGGGAAATCGTCCCGGAGTTACCTCCGGGGCAGTCGCAATTGACGATCGTTACGGTCGATGCAGCGTCGGCAGCGTTTGAGGTGTTCGCAACGTTACGCATGGCTGACGGAACGACGGTCGACTTGCAGATGCAGCGACAAATTCAGGCGTCGACCGAACCGGAAAATGGGATGAATGCCGAGTCGGTTCAATCGAAGGATGATGAGCAGTCGGAGGAAACTGAAAAAGATCAGGTAGAGAAGGATCAAGCCGAGCCACAACGCCTTGCCGAAGTCGACACAGATGCGAGTACTCCGACGCTAATCCCATTGGGCGCTTACGGGCTTACAGAACGCGTAAGTGAACAGCCGACCGTCGTGTTTCGCGGCGCAACGGTTTGGACCTGCGACCAGCAGGGAAAGCTTGAAGAAGCGGACGTGCTGGTTAGCGATGGGAAAATTCTTGCTGTTGGTCGCTCAATGGAAATACCGAAAGGGTGCCAGGTGATCGATGTTCGTGGAAAGCATATCACACCGGGATTGATTGATTGTCATTCCCACATGGGAACCGATGGTGGTGTCAATGAATCTGGCCAGACGGTCACGGCCGAAGTTCGAATTGGCGATTTCATCGATAACACTGATATTCAGATCTATAGGCAGTTAGCTGGTGGTTTGACAACCGCCAATATCCTGCACGGGTCTGCCAATCCAATTGGCGGGCAGAATCAAGTCGTCAAGCTCCGTTGGGGCGAAACGATGGACGGATTGCGAATGCGGGAGGCGCCAGCGGGAATCAAGTTTGCATTAGGTGAAAACGTAAAACGTTCTCAGAGCCGTTATCCAAATACACGCATGGGCGTAGAGCAAGTCATTCGCGATCAATTGCTCGCTGCTCGTGAATACCAAACGAATTGGCGAAACTGGGATCAAGGTATCCGCGATCGACTCCCACCTCGCGTTGATTTACAGTTGCAGGCATTGGCGGAAGTCCAGCGTGGCGAACGCTGGATTCATTGTCACAGTTACCGCCAAGACGAGATCGTTGCTACTTTGTCGGTATTGGAGGAATTCGGTGTCCAGATCGGCACCCTGCAGCACATCCTGGAGGGCTACAAAATTGCTGATCGGATGGCCAAGCATGGAGCGATGGCGTCTGCATTCTCAGATTGGTGGGCATACAAATTCGAAGTCTATGACGCCATTCCTTACAACGGTGCAATGATGCACGATCAGGGTGTTGTCGTTTCGTTCAATAGTGATGACCGCGAACTAGCGCGGCATATGAATACGGAAGCCGCCAAAGCTACCAAGTATGGAGGTGTGCCAGAGGAAGAAGCGCTGAAGTTTGTGACACTCAATCCAGCCAAGCAGTTGCGTATCGATCAGTATGTGGGATCGCTAGCTCCAGGAAAACATGCAGATTTGGTCGTTTGGAGTGGACGTCCTCTCTCTACTTTGACGCGATGTGAGCAAACGTGGATCGATGGCAAAAAATATTTTGATTTAGAAACAGAGCGGCAATTGCGAGACCGTGATGCGGATTTAAAGGCTAGGCTGATTCAGAAGGTCATCAATGGCGGTCTGCCGGGTGGTAATTCGAAGAAAGACGTGGTTGCCGAGGAGGACCGCTGGGATCGATTTGATGCCTTTTGTACGGCTCACGGTTCTGCTCAGGCAGGGAACAAGCAAATGGGAACGAGCAAAAAGGGGGCGAAGTAATGAGATTTTTCACGAGACTACTTGGTCTTTTTACTGTCAGTATTGCGGTTGCACACGATCAAATTCCCGGCGCACCTCAAACTGTGCCGATTGTCATCGAGGGAGGGACGATCCATGTCATCGACGGCCCAGATATCGAAAATGGGCAAGTCTTATTTGAGAATGGAAAGATCACTGCCGTTGGGAAGAGTCTTCAGCTTCCCGAACGTACGCTCCAAGTGAATGCCAGCGGCAAGCACGTCTATCCTGGTTTGATCGAGTGCATGACCGATATTGGTTTGCGAGAAATCTCGGCAGTTGATGAAACCGATGACCGTACCGAATACGGCAGTCTCAATCCTAATGCGCGATCTTGGGTGGCAGTGAATCCTGATAGCGAGTTAATTCCGGTTGCACGGGCGGGTGGCGTACTGGTCGGTATGACTTCACCCCGAGGTCGTTACCTTCGTGGGCAATCCGCTGTGTTGTATCTGGATGGATGGACCGTGAGTGATATGGCGTTGCGAGCTCCGGCTGCGCTATGCGTCGATTGGAGGTATCTCCATCCGCGCGACAGCGATGATAAAAAGCAAGCTGAACAGCGAGACGAAAAATGGAAGGAGCTTGATGAATTGCTTGATCAGACGCGTCGCTATCGTGATGCCCGCCGCGATCGTTCCAATCAAACACAGATCAATGTTCGCCTGGAAAGTTTGCTGCCACTGGTCGACGGTAAATTACCATTACTAGCGGAGGCCGACTCACAGTCCGCGATTGAATCGGCTGTCGCCTATGCTCAATCACAAGGTTTAAAGCTAGTTATCTACGGTGGCTACGAAGCTGAAGCCTGTGCGGAATTACTGAATCGTTTCGATGTTCCGGTCATCGTGGCCGGCGTTTATCGGTTGCCGCGCTACCGCGATGACCCCTACGACGCCTCGTACACTCTGCCGGGACGACTTCGGGAAGCTGGAATCTCATTTGCCATCGGTGGGTCGGGAACAGTATCGCCCGGTGGCGCCGCCGCAATGCGCAACTTGCCTTATCATGCTGCCTGTGCTGTTGCGTACGGTTTGCCACACGACGAGGCCCTGCGGTCAATCACGTTGTCAGCCGCTGAAATCCTTGGTGTGGAGGATCGCATTGGATCGATCAAGGTTGGCAAAGACGCGTCGCTGATTATCACAGATGGTGACATTCTGGAAACGGAAAGCCATGTCACCGAAGCGTATATTCAAGGCCGCGTGGTAGATCTCGGAAGCCGCCATAAAATGCTGTACGAGAAATACCAACGAAAATATCGGCAGCGATAGTTGAGTCGGTATTAAGGCGAAGCAATTTTGCGTTTGATGTACTCCACCAACGTCTTGCGTTCCGAATCGGCAACCACGACGTGGATCATTGGTGGTGGTGACGAATGCGCCGACATTCGATGGTACCATCGGATACCAACGTGGAGGTGTTTTTCATTTGCGACAATGAACACGACGGACATAGTTGGTACCCGGTTAGTCAAGAATCCAAACGTACTCGATCGAGGACAATACCGATCTGATTTTCACTAGATTCAGAGTTGGCCTACGTGAGAGCAATCGAAAGTCGACATCACCTCTTTTCGGCAACACGTCTCCCCGAATACTTGCGGAATCCGCGATGGGCTCAATGTATTTCGGGGAGTCGTTATTCGTTGCGACGATTCGGCCACTTACGGTTGGTGATGCTGTTGCCAAGACCCGAAGGGGTTTGGTTGAGTATGGTTTGCAATGGTCGATGAGGTTCCGGTGGTGCTGGATTTTATGGGTCGCGGTTCAATGCTGGTTTCTTGCATCTCAAAGTTAATGCCATGATATTGCACCCACATGGTATAGCAGGTTGCGTCACTGTGTGGGTG
>JAYZAR010000109.1:0-21037 GCA_036339635.1 Planctomycetota bacterium
ATCGCAACATTGCGGCGGGTCAGCCCGAGAAATCGAGGTGTTCCGTTTAACGCGACTCATCATCCGGCCAAGGCCAAACATGTAATTTTTTTGTAGATGTCACGCGGTGTCTTGCATGTTGATTCCTTTGGTCCCAAGCCAATGTTAAAGGAGTCGCACGGTAAGTCGATGCCAGTCAGCATTGAACGAACGCAGTTAAATAACAACGGCAGCGTGATGGCCAGTCCATTTCAATTTCAACCATTGGGCGAGTCCGGGGTTCCAATTAGCGGTATGTTTCCCAAGGTTGGTAGTTTTGCGGACGAATTGGCGGTCGTACGTTCAATGACTTCGCCCGTCAACGAGCATGCACAAGGCAACTTTTTATGCGCAGTGGATTTCCCTTTATGGGGCATCCGACTGCAGGGGCATGGTGTCGTTATGGCTCAGGTAGCGAATGTGAAGATTTGCTGGCCTATGTGTTGCTGCAAAGCGGTAATGCAGTGGCTCCACACGGTGGTGTTGCTCTGTTTGGCAATGTTTTTTTGCCGACGCAACATCAGGGATTGATCTCGAAAGCAGATCAATAGGAAGCAATCCGCAATATTCACGCCGCGATGGACTGGAAAGCCAGCGTCGGCGACTGGATTTCGTCGGTCAATTGGATCGAAAGTTTTTTAAGAGCTTCCTCAGAGGATCCACAAATTGAAGCAGCTATCAAAAAATACGAAACTGCGTTTCAGATGCAGAACGCTGTATCCGAATTGTCCGAAATTTCCCATGGGTCTAAGGAAACTCGTCATCTACATGGTCTGGATTCGCCTGATGCGGCGATGACGGCCTATGCCCGGCGGTGCCTGTTGGCACGCCGGTTAGTTCAAAATGGTGTGAGGTTCATTGAGTTGCGTTAACTTGTCTGGCACGTGGTATCGGTGCCGGGGTTGCGGCTAACCCGTGGGACCAGCACATTGCTCTAGAGAAGGGGCACGGGCAAATGGCCCTGCAGGTGGATCAACCGATTGCAGCATGGGTCAAGGATCTTCGTCGAAGTGGATTATTGGAAAATACTCCATTAGTTTGGGCAGGAGAGTTCGGCAGAACGCCGTTTTCGCAAGGTAGTCACGGGAGGGACCACACTCCATCTGGTTTCAGTGTTTGGTTTTGTGGCGGCGGTGTCAAAAGTGGAGTCATTGACGGGGCGATTGATGAATTGGGTTATCATGCTGCGGAGGATCGATGCGAAGTCTATCACCTTTGGGCTACGGTTCTACATTTGCTCGGAATGAATCACCACAAACTTACGTATTGTTATGCGGGCCGCGATTTGCATTTGACCGATGTGCAGGGAAATTGTTGCGCGACATCTTGGCATATTGGCGCGAATTGGGCATCTGCCACCCGTGATTCGTTGAGTCTCCGCCTACGCTTTTTCTCCTGGACAGGCTTGGATTTTTATTAACATGCGACAGACGTCTTGGTTGATTCTGGGATTGGTATCCTTCGGCTTCCTTCCATTGTGGGCACAAGAGCCTGCAAAGGATGAACCGGTCAGAAGCAAAGTGGATGCTCAGAGTGTGGATGCTCAGAGTTTGGGGCAGGAAGCAAAGCTCAATCTTAATCGGGCAGGCAACGAACAGGTCGCCGAGATTATGCGAACCTTTGGTGGCCGCGGGGTGATGGCTGATCAGTCGCTACCCACTCCAGCTGAAATTGCTGTCAATGAGTTTGCGGTTCGGTCCGGTTTTGACGTGCAGTTGGTCGCGCACGAACCGACGATTACGCAACCCTTGTTCTTGTCATGGGATTCCCGAGGTCGCTTGTGGGTTGTTCAATACCGCCAGTATCAATACCCGGCGGGGTTGAAGGTCATTCGGTTTGATCAGCACTTACGCGCGGTGTTTGATAAAGTGCCTGATCCGCCACCGCGGGGCATTCCGGGGGTTGACCGAATAACGGTGCTGGAAGATACCACCGGTGACGGGATTTTCGATCACAGTAAAGACGTCATTGATGGTTTGAATATCGCCACAGCGGTTCAGGTTGGTGGTGGTGGAATCTGGGTTCTCAATCCACCCTACTTGCTGAGATATCCAGACGCTGATCGGGATGATGTTCCTGATGGCGATCCCGAAGTTCATCTCACTGGATTCGGTCTGCAAGATACTCACTCCGTCGCCAACAGTTTGATGTGGGGGCCTGATGGGTGGTTGTATGGGAGTAACGGCAGTACCACGGTTGGTGATGTGAGTTCGGAGGTGACTAAAGGCGTTCGTTTCCAGGGCCAGTGCGTTTGGCGTTACCATCCGCAGTCTCGAGTATTCGAGATTTATGCAGAAGGTGGCGGAAACACTTTCAGTTTAGACATTGATTCCAAAGGGCGTGTCTTTACTGGAACCAACGGAGGCAACACCCGTGGATGGTATTTCCCGCAAGGCAGCTATTCAGCAAAGAATTGGGGCAAACACGGTCCACTCACCAATCCTTATGCGTTTGGCTTTTTTTCCGCGATGCGTTTTGAGGGTGATGGGCGGCGATTTCCCCAGGCATTTTGTATTTACGAAGGCGGGCTGTTTCCCTCGAAATTTGAGGGATCCATTATCGCGCCGAACGCGTTGCACAATCTCGTATGGAACAGTCGGCGGATACGTGACGGATCGACCTATCGGACTGTCGATGCTCCGAACCTGATCGATAGTTCGGATCGTTGGTTCCGTCCCGTCTATGCAGGTGTTGGACCCGATGGTGCTGCGTATCTCGCGGATTGGTATGACACCCGGCTCAGTCACGTCAGTCCCACCGACGATTGGCACAAGGAGAGTGGCCGCGTCTATCGAATCGTTCCCGAGGGGGCGACTCCGGCTTACAAGGAAGGTGATTTGCACGAGATTTCTAGCGAACAGTTGTTAGGCAAACTTCAGCACGCCAACAAATGGGTCCGGCAACGCGCGGTGCTAGAACTCGGCTGGCGAGGAGATGATTCGGTGCTTGATCGTTTAGATGTAATGGCTGCTGCAGGATCGTTGGAAGCTGTTTGGGCCGTCAACTTAATGGGACAGCTGACGCCGGCACGCGTCGATGATTGGCTTAGTCATCAGGATCCGAATATTCGACGTTGGGTCGTGCGTTTGCTGGGTGATCGACATCAAAGCCACCCGAAATTCGTGGAACTCGCCGCAGCCGACGACGATTCTCAGGTTCGCAGCCAATTGGCTGCGACTGCGAAGCGGATTGCTAGTGAGGACGCGATCCCTGTGATCAAGGCGCTAATCGGCCGAGGTGAAGATCTGCAGGATTTGCATCAGCCACTAATGATTTGGTGGGCGCTCGAATCGCACGTCGGTCAGTGGTCGCAGATCGAGCGTCTGTTGAGTGATCGCGAGCTTTGGTCGGAGAAAATTTTTCAGACTCACATCGCGAGTCGATTGATGCAGCGTTACGCGGCTTCTGGGTCGCCGTTGGAGTTGCAGTACTGTGCTCGCCTGATGGCAATTGCACCGTCGGCAGATGCGCGTGGCCAATTGATGTTGGGAATGAATCGTGCTTTCCAGGGCCGACCTCTTCCCGAGTTGCCTGAAGCTTTGGCCGAAGCGTTGGACGAATATCAGGCATCGCTTGGCAAACATGGTTTGGTGTTAGGATTGCGGCAGGGAAAAGCAACTGCAGTGGATCAATCAATTGCAGCACTTCGTGATCGATCCGTCGATCTGGGATTGCAGTTGGAAATCGCCAATGTGCTTGGTGAAATCGCGTACCCTAAAGCCGTGCCCACGCTCGTGCAATTGGCGACCGGTCGCGGGACGGGTGAGCCGGCTCTTCAGCGGGTCGCGATTCAGTCATTGGCGAAGTATGACGAGCTGTCCATCGCACGGTCGTTGTTGGGCGCGTTCGGAAGCCAGATTTCCGGTGAACATGGTCTCCGTTCAACTGCGGCTCGGACATTGGCAACCCGTCCTGCGTGGGCACAACTTTTGTTGGATGATTTGAATGCTTGGCGCGTTCGACGTGACCAGATACCAACCGATGTGATCCAGCAGTTGCGGGCTTATCGTCAGCCGGAAATTGTGGCGGCTGTCGAACAAGCTTTTGGAAAAGCATTGGATCGTTCGGGGCCGCAGTTTGTGGTGGAAGTCGATCGCTTAAAGATGCTATTGTCGACGGCGGCGGGTGATGCAGAGTCAGGAAAGGAGCAATTCAATACTCGGTGCGGAAATTGTCACCAGTTGTTCGGATCCGGAAAGAAAGTTGGGCCTCCGCTCGATGGTTACGATCGCGGCAATATGACGTTTTGGTTGAACGCAATAGTGGACCCTAGCTTGGAGATTCGCGAAGGGTTCCAGTCTTATTTGCTGCTCACGAACGATGGACGGGCGTTGAATGGAATGATTGCCTCGCAAGACTCTAATAGGGTCACTCTCCGAAATGCTGATAATCAAACCACAACCGTTGGGCGCGATGAGATTGAAGTTCTAAAAGCGATCTCCACCTCGCTGATGCCCGCAGACGTTTTGAAAGAAATGACGGATGACCAAATCCGTGATCTATTCGCTTACCTATCCCTGGGAGCCAAATAATGTTGCGGTATTCTCGATCAATAAGACGACGCGAGCTCTTCAAGAGTGCGGTCGCGGGTGTCGCTGCCTGCGGTGCGATCGCTGCCGCTAATGATCCCCAGCCAACGCACAACAAAATTTGTGTGTTCACAAAGCCTTTTAACTCATTAAGTTTTGATGAGTTGGCGGATCGCATGGCAGAAATTGGTGTCGATGGGATCGAAGCACCAATCCGCAAGGGTGGGCATGTGGAGCCAAGCGAGGTTGAAGAAAGATTGCCTCGGTTGGTAGAGGCCCTGCGTAAAAGAAACCTCGAAATCACCGTGATGACGACTGATGTGAATGATCCCGAAAATCCGCTGACTGAACGGGTATTGCGGACCGCTGCAACGCTCGGGATCAAGCGTTATCGAATGAAATATTTTAAGTACGACTTGAATCAGAGCGTGCTTGCGCAATTGGATGAGTGGCGTCCACAGATCCGTGATTTGGCGGCGATGAATCATGATTTTGGAATCCAAGGCCTCTATCAGAATCACGCGGGGCGTGATTACATGGGTGCGGCTCTGTGGGATCTTCGTTTGGCGATGAAGGGAATCGCAAACGAAGATATTGGCTTGGCCTACGATATTCGCCACGCAACCGCCGAGGGTGGTATGGCTTGGCAGGCAACACTCAACATGATTCGCCCAATGATCGAGGTGTTATACGTCAAGGATTTCATTTGGAAGCAAGGCGAAGCCCGTCCCTTCAATGTTCCGCTGGGTGAGGGTCGGGTCGATCGCAAATTTCTTAAGATCGTCCAGCGAAGCGATTTTGCTGGACCGATCTCGTTACACGAAGAGTATCTAGATCATCGCCGCCCTGAAATGGTGCCGCAGCATTTATCGGCGATCAAGCAAGATGTAGAAACACTCCGCAATTGGTTATCAGCTTGATAGGGAATCGTCTGCTAATTGCTCACGGAGACTGTTTCGCCTGTTCGAATTGATTCTTCGGCAGCAAGGCACATCGCGACCGACCACCGCCCATCCTCGCCGGTGCAATGAAGCGGCGTGCCGCTGCGGACGGCGTCGACCATGCGGGCGATTTGATCTTCCAGTTCGAACAACTCCCCCGTTGGTTTGTCAATGGGTACTGTGGTTACTCCGCTCCCATCGAAGGCGCGTAGCTGGAAGGTTGGATGACGGGTTCGGTCCATTGCGCCGCTCCAGGACGCCCACAAGGCCCCCTCCGTGCCCGTGATTTTGGCGGTTTGATGATGCTCGAAGGCAGCGAGTGTTTGGGATACCACGGCATAACTGCCACCGGAGAAGTGCATAATTGCACTGAAGTTATCCTGCAATTCGGGCCGCTCTAATTGGCGTGAGTTGGCGGTTGCGTAAATCCGCTCCGGTTGTCCTGAGGATTCCAAGTACCATCGCGCGAGATCAAAAAAGTGAATCGGCTCCTCGAGGACCCAACTGCCGACCCGGTCAATGTCGTACCGCCATCCGTCTGCGCCCATGCGGTACGGATTACGAGACAATTCAACCAATGCGTATTGCGGCTTGCCGATGAATCCCTCCTCGATCATCTGTTTGGCTTTGCCCCACATGGATGAAAGTCGCAGTTCGTGACCTACCGCTAGCAGTCGGTCGTGCTCCTTGGCGGTTTGGATCATCTCGTCGCATTGGTCTAATGAGATTCCCATCGGCTTTTCAAGCAGCAGATGTTTACCGCCGGTGAGTACCGTCATTGCGACTTCATGGTGCAGGTAACTCGGGACGACGACATCAACGATATCCAAATCGTCTCGTGCGATCAGTTCCCGATAGTCTGCATACACAGTCGCACCTGGATAGGCTTCTTTAGCTCGCTCAACCGATGCAGGACTGCGTGCCGCGATCGCTACCAATTCAGCGTCTTTGGTGACCGTGATGGCGTTGGCGTGATGTCCGCCCCAGGCACCAAATCCTACGAGTCCAAATCTAACCGGCTTCTCACTCATTAATTTCTCCAGGCTGACGATTGCCCTCCTCACTCCCGAGTGGGGCGTTGTCGCGTTACATTAACAATTCTGATCCGCAATCTGACTCCGCATAGCAGGAGATAATATCATCGCAGAGATAGCAGGGAATACCGTCAAACTGACAAGCGGCCGTGATGTACCGGCGATTGGGCTTGGACTTTGGAAAATTGACCAGGATAAGACGCAAAGCATTGTTCAGTCGGCCGTCGAGTGCGGTTATCGGCATTTTGATAGCGCGGCTGATTACGGGAATGAAATACAGACTGGCGAAGGTTTGTCGAATGTTTTATCCCGGGGTGATGTGAAACGCGAGGATTTGTGGGTCACTTCCAAGCTGTGGAACACGTACCATCGGCCGGAGCATGTCAGGCCAGCATTGGAAAAATCGCTGCAGGACTTGCAGCTTGATTATCTCGATCTATACCTCATGCACTTCCCGATCGCGCAACAATACGTACCGATCGAAGAGCGTTATCCACCTGGTTGGTTTGCGAATCCCAATGCGGAAGATCCGAAAGTCATTCCTGATCAAGTGCCGATCATCGAAACTTGGCAAGCGATGGAGGAGTTGGTCGACGCGGGGTTGGTGCGTGAAATTGGGGTGTGCAACTTTGTCATTTCGCTGCTTCGTGACTTGCTGAATCAGGCTCGAGTCGCCCCAGCGATGTTGCAGGTCGAAATGCATCCCTATCTAACCCAGGAAAAATTGACTCGTTTTTGTCAGGAATCAGGGATTGCAGTAACTGCGTTTTCACCGCTTGGAGCCCAATCCTATTTTGAATTAAACATGGCGGAGCAAAGCGAATCTCTGTTGCGGCACGAACTGATCCACAAGATTGCGGAGCAATGTGATCGCACTGCTGCACAAGTTTGTCTGCGGTGGGGTGTGCAGCGCGGCACGTCGATCGTTCCAAAAACTTCGAATCCGGAACGACTGAAAGAGAATCTGCAACTGTTCGACTTTGCATTGACCCAAGAGCAGATGGATCAAATATCTTCGTTGAATGTGAATCGAAGATTCAATGATCCCGGCGTGTTTTGCGAGTCAGCTTTCAATACATTCTTTCCTATATACGAGTGACCGATGCGAGTTGAAATTGCTCAGGTTGGTGGCCAGCAAACGCATGGTGGAACGGTCTTCCCATTTGCCTATATGTGTTGGGATTCGGCGGAGACGATCGATGCAACGGTGGATTGGGTTTCGTCGCAGCGAGACAAACTGCTGGAATTAGCGGCGAAACACGGCGCGGTTTTGCTACGTGGATTTCCAGTTCAAGGTGCAGATGATTTCGACGCGATCATCCAGGCGCTATCGTTGGATAATTTTCCGTACGATAAGTCGCTTTCCAATGCTGTTCGTGTCAACCGAACGGAGCGAGTCTTTTCGGCCAATGAGGCACCGTCAAACGTACGGATATTTTTTCATCACGAGATGGCCCAGACACCTCTATTTCCCAAATGGATCTTGTTCAGCTGCGAAGTTGCTGCTGAGGAAGGAGGCCAAACACCGCTGTGTCGCTCTGATGTGTTGTTGGAGCGACTTGAGCAATGCTGTCCCGAATTTGTTGTTCAATGTCGGCAGCTTGGACTGAGGTATAGCAACGTGATGCCTGATCGCGACGACGCTGATTCTGGAATGGGCCGTAGTTGGCGTAGCACCTTGGGGGTGGACAATGCTGATGCGGCTGAAGCCCGCTTGCGCGAATTAGGTTATTCATGGCAGTGGTTGGGTGATGGATCGCTTCGGGCAGTCACCCCTGCCCTACCCGCCGTGATGCAAACCGAAGACGGTCGAAGTGTCTTTTTTAACCAATTGATTGCGGCTTTTTGTGGGTGGAAAGATGAACGTAATGATCCATCGAAAGCGATTCAGCATGGTGATGGGACGCCCTTGGACGCGGATGCTGTGAAAGCAGCGGTCGAAATTGCAGAGGAGTTGGCGTTCGACCTCGAGTGGATGGTTGGCGATGTGGTGCTGGTGGACAACACGATCGCGATGCACGCCCGCCGACCCTTTTCCGGGACTCGCAAAGTCATTGCATCATTGGCTGAAATGAAGACGCAGCAAGCTGTGGGTTGACCCGGAGCGAAGCGATTTCGCAGGCAAAAGCTGTGCTGTGCGAACTGTCCGGTCAGTGGTTGCCGCTGTTTACGGTCGCCAGCCATGAGAATACATCGCACACGGCAAAGTGAACGTAAAAGAGCTTGGTTGAACCCACGGACTCACACATCAAGCTAAGATTGTCGTTAATCTGACTGCAACCTGACAGAGTAATGAACATGAGTGAATCGATGAGCTCGTCTTTGAAGTGGAATCAAGGCATTAGCCGTTATCAATGGACGGTTTTGTTGATTGCTTCCCTTGGCTGGGTGTTCGATGTGTTTGAGGGGCAAATTTTCGTCGCGTCGATGCGCGACGCGATGCCAGATCTGTTGGGGGTCGACGCGGATAATGCTTCGGTCGGATCTTGGAATAACATCGCGTTCGGATTCTTTCTGCTCGGTGGTGCCTTCGGCGGAGTCTTCTTTGGTGTTGTCAGTGATCGAATCGGTCGATCCAAGACAATGGTGCTGACCATTCTGTTTTATTCCTTATTCACCTGTGCCAGTGCGTTTGCCCAGGCGCCGTGGCAAATGGTTGTGTTGAGATTCCTGGTGGCGATGGGGGTCGGTGGTGAATGGGCCGTGGCTGCTGCGATGGTGGCTGAGGTTATGCCCACTCGGTCTCGATCCGTGATGGGCTCGATTTTTCATTCCAGCAGTGTGTTTGGAACTTTGTTAGCAGCTGCGACCGTTGCCATGTTGATTGGTAATGAGTCTGTCAACGCTCGTATCGCGAGTGCGGGTTGGGATCCATGGCGGATTGGATTTGCCATTGGAGTTTTGCCGGCGCTGCTGACTCTTTGGATCCGCTGGAAGCTTCACGAGCCGGAGTCTTGGACGCGTGCCCAGCAGCGAGCAGAGGAGGATCCATCTCAAAAACCGGGTAGGCTGGGAGATTTATTTTCGAGCGAGAATTTGCGTTCCACGATTGTCGGTGTGACGCTGGCGACAATCGGATTGGTGACTTTTTGGGGGATTCATATTTACGGAAAGAATGCCTTGCTCCGTCGTGCCCAGCAGGATGCTTTAAAGGTAGAGGGAGTCGTCAATCCGGGGGCAGATGCGACGTCAGCGGAAAGTGAGCAGTTTCGGTTTAAAAAAGCGGAGGCTCTCAAAAAACACGCGGGTGAGATCAAACGCAACGAGATGCTGAGTATGACGCTCAACACGATCGGTGGCGGTTTGGGCTTGCTGTTTTTTGGTGCCATTTCGAACCGGCTTGGCAGACGCGGTGCTTTCATTCTGTACCACGTTGTTGCCTTTGCTGCTGTCAGTCTGCTGTTTGGGTGGATGCTGCCGAATGATGCGTCGCCCCTCTTGTTAGCTTGCTTTCTGCCGGTTTTTGGTTTCTTTACACTTGGAATGCACGCCGGTTATGCCGTCTATTTCCCCGAACTCTACCCCACGCGTCTCCGTGGCACGGGAGCCGGTTTCTGTTTCAACATGGGACGGCTGGGCACTGCGGTAGCTTTCTTTGTCTTTGGATTCTGGATTCTGATTTCTCCAGAAAGTCAGGCACTGTGGTTGTCACCGCTTTATTTAGTCGGTGCCGTTGTCGTAAGCTTTGGCCGTGAGACACGCGGGGAAGAGTTGCTCGAATAAGATGGATGCATGGGGCGAGATCGCTGCGATCGCCTTGATCGCGTTGGCGGCAGGCGTTGTGCACAGCGCCATTGGCTTTGGTTACGGAATTGTCGCACTCACCTTGGTAGCGTTGGTGATTGACGTGCGGGCAGCGCATGTCGTTGTTTCGGTAAGCAGTGTGCCGATGCTATTGATGGCCGCTTGGGCTTACCGGAAAGGTTTTGAAAGGCGTTCGTTGCTCGAGGCTGCGCTGGGGGCTGTGCTGTTTCTTCCCTTGGGATTTTATCTGTTTGAAACTGTTGCTTTGCATTGGCTGGTTCGAGGAACTGGTTTGGCAATCTTTTCGATGGTAGTCTGGAGTTTGCGCGATCAAGGCGTGTTGCAAAATGAGTCATCTCGGAAGGGTTCCTGTTTTGCTGCTGGGGCGGCTGCTGGGTTTCTCGGCGGGGCGGTAAGTATCGCCGGTCCTCCGATTGCAGCATTCGCCTTGAAACAGAATTGGTCGCAGCTGAGATACAAATCGTTCGTGACTCAGTGTTTGTTGATAATCGCGACTTACAAGGCTGTCATTTTGTCCGCGAGGAATTTCTTGGTGGGCGATATTGTCCCTCAAGCAGCGGTTGCGGCAGTTGCGGCGATTATCGGCGTCCAGTTAGGGGTGTTGTTGAGTTCCCGCATTCCGGCAGCCGGTTTCAAGTGGCTCCTTGCCATTGCGTTGTTCTCAGTCGCATTTTGGATGATGTGGTCGGGTTGAGTTAGCGAGGCGGAGAGATCCGCTCGTCAGGTCGATGCCCGCTGACTTTGTTTATACTACCGCTGTTGAATTCCCCTGGCTTACCACCTCCGCAGTATTCGAATGATGACTCGTCTTGTGCCCTGTTTCCGTTGGTTAATCGCCGTCTTTGCGATCTCACCGCTGTTTGATCTTCCGTGTGATGCACAGCGGATCTCGTTAGAACAGCAATTAATGGCTGAACAGATGGTCGATTTGGCCGCCGACGCGAGAGAGAAAGGGGACCCTGTCCGGGGTGCCATCTTATTCCATTCACCGGGTGTGGGATGCGGGAAGTGTCACCTGAACGCTGGGGGGCAGCGATCGCTCGGTCCCGATTTGTCGAGTTGGAAGCGAGCTGTTGATGATTTGCATTTGGTGGAGTCCGTGCTGCGGCCGTCTGACAAAGTCGAACAGGAATATCGTAGCGTACAGATTTTGACTGGTGATGGACGATCGGTGACTGGATTGGTGGCGGAGCGAACCGGGGAATCTTTGACCTTGCAAACCGGCGTTTTGCCAACCGATCGATTGGTCATTGAGTTAGATGACGTTGAGCTCGAGAAACAGTCTGATGTTTCGCTCATGCCGTCCGGGCAAGTCAATGCACTGCGCGGTCGCCAGGAATTCTTGGATCTCGTCGCTTACCTGATCGCTGTTCGTGATGGCGGTCCTGAGGTTGCCAAGCAACTGCAGCCGTCTGAAGAGGACTTGCAATTGCGTTTGCCAGAGTACGAGGCAGATTTAGATCATCGCGGCATGATTTCCGAGTGGAATGAAGATTCTTTGCAGCGGGGACAGGAGGTTTATGAAGGTCTGTGTGTTAATTGTCACGGAACGCTTGACAAGCAAGGTTCTTTGCCAACGGCCCTGCGATTCAGCGAGGGGAAATTCAAATTTGGTAAAGATCCCTATTCGATGTACCAAACATTGACCCATGGAGGCGGACTGATGGTGCCTCAAACATGGATGGTGCCCCAGCAAAAATATGATGTGATTCACTATTTGCGAGAGCACTTTTTGCGAGAGCAAAACCCCGGGCAATTTGCGAAGGTGACCCCAGCTTATTTGGCTAGCTTGCCTAAAGGAGACACACGCGGTCCAGAGCCTCAGGTCATACAGCCGTTCATGACGATGGACTATGGCTCAATGTTGATCACGACGATTCAGTTTGGTGACGCGGATAACATCGCTCAGAAAGCCATAGCGATTCGCTTGGATGAAGGTCCTGGTGGAATCAGTCGCGGCCAAGCTTGGATGGTGTTTGAGCATGATACGATGCGGATGGCAGCGGCATGGACAGACGAGTTTGTGGACTGGAATGGGATTCAGTTCAATGGCAGACATGGTGTTCACTTGCGGGCATCAGGCCGAATCCGGGCGGCGGTTCCCACGGGCCCAGGTTGGGCAGACCCTGAGTCGGGGAGTTTCGAGGACACACAGCGTGTGATGGGCCGGGACGGTCGTCGCTATGGTCCATTACCAAACGGTTGGGCCAAATTCCGAGGGCTTCATCGGTACGAAGATCAAGTCATTCTTGATTACACGGTCGGCGGGACCGAGATTTTGGAGCGGCCGGGGGTCGTGTTGAGTGCCAATGATCCAGTCTTTGCGAGAACCTTGAATGTGGGACCGCGAAAAACGCTCCTGCGGATGATCGTTTCCGCGGTTCCGGAAGATGCAAATTTGGAGAGCCGGGAGGATGGTGTGCAAATCATTCGCAAGGGTGGCAAGACGTTCAGCGCTGCGGTTCGCGGATTGGGCGGCCACGGTTCATTCGAAGTGATGGACGGAAAGTTGGTGCTGCAAATTGATGCGGGTGAACCGCAGTTGCAAGGGAATATCGTATTTTCCGATTCACTCATTACCAATGAACAGCTGCAAACGATCGATCAAGCAATGGGGCGGTGGCAGCAAGATTTAACCGACTTGGTTCATGGTGGCCCCGCTCAATATGCAACGAGTGTCGAAGTCCCCTCGCGAACTTGGTTTGAATCGGATGCCTGGGCTGTCGATGAATTGGTTCGACCCGAAGGCAATCCCTGGTCCGCTCGAACACGAGTGACCGGTTTAGATTTTTATCCGTCGGGCGATGCAATGGCAGTCTGCACGTGGGATGGGGATGTTTGGCGAGTCGATGGTCTGAAAACAATAGGCGAGTCTGGCTCCGTTTTGCGGTGGCGCAGAATTGCCAGCGGACTTTTTCAACCGCTCGGGATTTTGGTCGAAGATGATCGCGTGATGGTCACCTGCCGGGATCAGTTGGTGGCTTTGCGAGACCAAAATCGCGATGGCGAAATGGATGATTATCGTTGTTTCAACAGTGATCATCAGGTGACTGAGCACTTTCATGAATTTGCAATGGGTCTGCAGCGTGATCCCGAGGGCAATTACTATTATGCAAAATCAGCCCGCCATGCTCTCAAGGCGGTTGTTCCCCACCACGGCACGCTACTGAAGGTCCTGCCCGACGGCTCGAAAACCGAAATTCTTGCTGCCGGCTTTCGTGCTGCAAACGGTGTTTGTCTAAATGATGATGGATCGTTCATCGTCACCGACCAAGAGGGACACTGGAACCCGAAGAACCGAATCAACTGGGTTAAGCCAGGTGGTTTCTATGGCAACATGTATGGGTATCACGACGTCACCGATTCCTCTGACGAAAGGATGCAGCAACCTTTGTGCTGGATCACGAATTCCTTTGATCGGTCGCCAGCTGAATTGTTATGGGCGAAAACAGATGCTTGGGGACCACTTGATGGAAGCTTACTGAATCTATCTTACGGTTACGGCAGGATTTATGTTGTTCCGCATGAGCATGTTTCACTATCCAGCGGAGAGCGACAACCGCAGGGTGGAATGTGCCAGTTACCGATTCCCGATTTGCCAACGGGAATGATTCGTGCCCGATTTTCACCGGCGGATGGCCAGTTGTATGTTGGCGGAATGTTTTCTTGGGCGGGGAGCCGTCAGGAACAAGAAGGCGGATTATTTCGTATCCGCCAGAAAGGGAATCGCGTTGATTTGCCAATCGGGTTAAACGCTCGGCAAGATGGAGTGGAAATTTCCTTCAGCGATCCCATCGATCCAAACATAATCACCGAAATGGATCGCTTTAAGGTGACGGTTTGGGATTTAAAACGAACGAAGAATTACGGTTCCAAGCACTTCAACGAGCGGCAGTTGAAAGTCGTTTCGGCTGATCTATCTGCTGACTCCAAGACGGTTCGGCTGGTGATACCAGAGTTAAATCCGACCTGGGGGATGGAAATTGTTTGCCGACTGAGGACTTCCGATGGGAATGAGGTTCGCCGCGTTATTCATAATACGATTCACCAGTTAGGATCTGAATAGGAGGAAGAAGAATGGAAATTAACCGCCGCCGCGCCATCGTTTCTGCTACCGTCTCTGCCACCGCTCTGTCACTGCAGCATTCTGCCTTGGCGGAAACGGCGCCTTTTACGCTTCGATACATGCTTCCCAGTTGCATGTACGGGTACACGAGGATTTCGGAACTTTTGCCAGAGGTCAACAAGATCGGCGCCACTGCCATCGATCTTTGGCCGATGGTGCATGGCAATCAGCGCGAGCAGCTGGACGAAATGGGAGAAGCGGCATTTGAGCGAAAGCTCCGTGCGGCTGGTGTTGAGCTGGGGTGTTTGACGCAATACAAGTTAGGGCCATTTGGCTTACAGTCGGAAATGCGTTTGGCCGGCCGGCTGGGATGCCGCACGATTGTTACCGGAGGAAAAGGGCCGCGCGGTTTAGAAGGCTCTGCCCTCAAGCGTGCGGTCGGTGATTTTGTGGAACAGATGAAACCACATTTAGAGGTTGCCGAACAAACCGGAGTGACGATCGCAATCGAGAATCATGCGAACAATTTGATCCAGTCACCTGACAGCATGAAGTGGTTGATGGAGTTGCGGCCGTCGGACCACCTGGGAGTCGCATTGGCTCCCTATCACTTGCCACAGGATGAACAGCTGATCGCTGATTTGATTCGCACGCTGGGTAATTCGATCGCGGTTTTCTACGCTTGGCAGCATGGGATGGGATCTGTGAAAAAGCTGCCAAAGGAGCAAGAGCTGTTGCAGATGCCAGGCCGCGGATCGCTGAACTTTGTGCCGATCATCGCCGCCTTGGCCGAGATCGAATACCGTGGCTGGACTGAGATTTTCATGCACCCGGTACCACGTGGGCTTCCGATTCAGGATTCAACGGCAAAAGTGACCGCCGAGATCAATAGATCTCGTCTCTACTTACAAGAATGTTTATCTCAGGTCGTTAACGATCCCGGCGGCGCTAAAACCGAACGAACCAATTTAACGAATGGAGGAAAAAAGATGAGTGACGAGCAAGCGCGTGTTACAGGTGAATACAACGAATTGAATGCGAATGAGGCGTACGTCATTTTGCGGCAAGGAACCGAACCGGCTGGCCCGGGTGGGTATACCTTGACCAAGGATCCTGGAACCTACATTTGTCGGCAATGCAATGCACGTCTCTATCGGGCCGAGGATAAATTCGAAAGTCATTGTGGCTGGCCAAGTTTCGATGACGAAATTGATGGAGCTGTCACCCGTCGGCCGGATGCTGATGGCCGACGGACAGAAATCGTTTGTTCCAACTGCAAGGGACATCTAGGGCATGTCTTCTTGGGTGAACAAATGACGACTAAGAACACCCGTCACTGCGTGAACTCGATTTCAATGAAATTCATCCCCAAGGGGAAGGATTTACCAGCGATGATCGTGAAAGAATCTGAGTGAATCAAAGGTGTCATGGACAACCACAGGTACCGGGCGAGCTATGATTGACCGATTCATCCCCTGACCGCACGCGTGCAACGAATGATCCCGTGACCCGAATCTTGCTGACTGCTTTCGAGCCGTATGATCGTTGGACTGAGAACTCGAGCTGGATGGCTCTGGCCGATTTGACACATTGGTACGACGGCACTGCGGAGTTGACGACCCGACGGTATCCAGTCGATTTGACTCGGATGAGCGAAATGTTGCGAAAAGATTTGCAATCTAACTTCGATTTTGCGATCCACTTGGGGCAAGCTCCTGGATCAACACTCATCAAATTGGAAGCCGTTGGATTGAACGTTCGGAGTAATGGGATGCCGCTCGTTCAGAATGGTCCGGAAGCTTATCGATCTAGTTTGCCGTTGCGTGAGTGTTATCAAGCGTTTCTCAGTGCTGGGGTACCGGGCGAAGTTTCGCATCATGCTGGCACCTATTTGTGCAATGCGGAATTGTATTTGAGCCAGCATTATGCGAGTTCGTTTGGGTTAAAAACCAAGAGCCTGTTTATGCACATTCCGCTGACACCGTCGCAAGCAGCTGGTCACGCGGGCAAGCTTGCCAGTATGAGTACACCCTTGTCGAGTGCGGCCATCGCGTTGGTAATAGAGACGATCAGAAAGTAGTTTCTAATTCACTGAACGGTAAGAAGTCGCGGCAAGTGCGAAGGTGGGACTTATGCATGGCGCACCTGTTGCCGCCCTGCGTCCAGCAATCGACCGGTTGGTCAATAAAAGCGAGTCAGAGATTATGCTTCACGACAGAAAGTCGACTCGCGCGAATCAACAGATGATCAAATGTCATGATTCACAAAAAAACGCCGGCGAGTAACCCCGCCGGCGTGCTTGATTTTCGAGATCGGATTCATCTTTATTTTCGAGTTGGATCGAAGCCCGTTTGAGCGACTTCTTCTTCCTCTTGAATAATAATCCGCGGTGTGACCATCAGCATTAGGCTTTGAGCGTCACGGCCGGCCGATACGTTTCGGAAAAGTCGACTGACGTACGGGATCTTATTGAGGATCGGAACACCTCGTTCAACACGACCTTCACTTAGGCGTTTGATACCGCCGAGCAGAATTGTGCCACCGTCTGGGACGCTGACCGTCGTGCTGACGGATGTGAATGCGAAGGTTGGAAGCTGAACCGTGGTGCCTGAGATGATTTCTTCATCATCAGACGTGTCAGTGATGTCGATGTCACCATCGCCATCGGTATCCTCTTCATCCCGGCTCGAATTTCGTGTGGTGCGTCTTCCTTCGAAAGTAAAGGTGTCAACCTCGCCAATCTGACTGAAGAAGGGTACTAAAGTCAGCCGCACGAAGCGTTTGTCGTCGCTGACAATCCCTTGCACATTCAATTGCGTACCTTCGTTGAGCACAACGATCACCGGTTGCTGGGCGACAGCAAAGTCACCCACGACTGGCGTAATGCTGACCACGAATGGGCTTTGGGATTGGTCATTGATCGACGCAAACTGTCCATCGAACAGAGTGACCTTCGGAGCCTGCATGACATTGCTGCGATTGTCAGCTTGTGCGGCCTGCAGGAAGAAGAATGCTTCGATGTCGCTGAGGATAGCGAAGCCGATCGTCGAGGGCGTTCCCAAGCCGCCGCCACCAAAGGGAGGCGTCAAACCGAAACTACCGTTGTCGAAGCGAATATCCAAGTCAGGAGTCGGCAAACCGCTGATTCCGTCGAAGCCGACCGTCACGGCCGGTCCGCTGTCATCATCAGGTAAAAGAGCCGCATTGTCGTCGAACTGGACTTGGAAATCGACACCAATCTGCTCGGCGAATGTGTCGGCCAGAGTAATGAAGCGAACCTCAATTGTGATCTGCAGGTTTTGTAGCTTCCGAAGTGATTCCAACAGATCTGAGATCTGATCGTGGACGTCACTGGTGGTACTGATCACCAAACTCAGATTTTGTGGATAAGGAGCCATGGTGCTTGGGCCACCAAGAGCTTCCCAGGTATCCGGAACGACTGTGGTTTGAATCAGGTCAATCAGTGATTGGAAGTCCGCAAAGGAACCACCGCCAGCAGCGGATGGCATTGAGCTCGTTCCGAACCCGCCCTGAGACCCCATCGAATGGTACTGTCCCAGAACATCGTTGCCGAGACTGGTTGGCGACATGCTGCGAGCCATGCCCGTTCCCAAGTCAGTCATTGAAACCGGCATCACTTGGACATCGGCTTGAGGTTGGGTCATTTGATATGCCGCACGCAAGGCGCCAGCCAACCCATCCTCGTAACTACTGGTGAAGTTGGGGATGGGAGTGACCAAGTCAGTCACCCGGTAGGTTTTTGGATAAACCTTCATCCGCTTGGCTTCCATGCTTGTGATTGATAACACATCGTTTTCAATCACATAGGTCAGTTCCATCTTGTTGAGAATCAGGTTCAGTGCACTTTTCAACGCGATGTTGTCGAGCTGTGGCAATGAGACTGGTGTTTCTGAAGTGACTCGAACAGCGGCCAAAGCACGCTCGTCAATGACGATCGGTACACCTGAAACTGCCCTCAGTTCGTCGAGCACCTCCACGAGTGGGCGATTAGTAAATTTGACTGAGACAGGACTCGTCAATTTCTTTTCGATCGCTAGCTCCGACGTGCTGAGCCGGGAATTCTCGTCGCCTTGCGCATTCAGTCGCATCTCGGACAGCATTCGCCAATCTTGGGCATCTGGCAAGGTCAGTGGCAAGTTTGGATTTGGTGGGATCGCTGCAATGTCGACATCGTGTAACGAATCGAGCCAACGAAGCTCTTTCTGATCACTGACTTCTTCAGCCATCATGATCCGAGTACCCATGCGGCTTGTATGCTTCATGCTGATCGCGATCGGATCTTCAGGCTTGAGTTCTTGCACTTGCTTGGCAACAACTTCAGCTTCCTGAAAACGTTTTTCCTTCATCAAGCTGTTGAAGGTGTTCACCAAGGCGGAAACCTCTTCGTCGATCATCGCCATCTGTGCTTGCTCATTTGCCATTTCGGTTCGAACGGCATCGTTTTGCAACGTAAGTTCAATCTTGGCCCGGTTGGCCTCGATGTACTTCTTTTGATCTAACACAGCACGATCAACCATCATCGCGATTGAACGCTTGGCGGCTTCATCAAGATCTGCCGCGTCGACGCGACGGCGTAGACGTTCGAGTTGATCTAACGCATCCAGTGGGGAAGCTACTTTGCTTTGCTCGACGTTGGCCAATTCAGCAGTGACCTCTCGGAACAAACGTCGTGTCTTATCTTTTGCTTCCAAGTCTGCTTTTTGAATCGGCGTCAGCTCAGCATTTTGACCCGCACCCTGAACAGGGATTCGGGTCGGTTGCAGCAAGGTCAATTTGTCCTTGAGCTGGCTCCGTTGTGCTGGACTCAGTTGTGACTCAAATTTCCAAGCCTGCTTGAACTTTTCGCGTGCTACAGCCGTGTTACCCGAGCCGAGCGCTTGCAGGCCTTCGTTCAGCATTTGCTCGGCAACATTCGGTTCAGTTGCTGGAACTGCCTCCGTGTTTTGAACTTGTTGAACCGTCCCTGTTGCATCCGCATTGGCGTTGAACAGCATTTGGGCAACGCGATTCGCATTGGTGTCTGTGCCGCCAGCGGTTTGAACTGGGCTAGCCGTGGTGTTCGCTTCGGTTCCCGCTGTCAGGGCGATCCCGCTTCGGCGAGCAGCCGATTCAGCATCGAGCAGTAATTGCCAAACTCGAGGTTCACCAGGACCGAACTCCGTTTCCGGGACTTTTAGCGATTCGGCTTGCCGCGCAACTGCCAAGGCTGTGGTTACATCACCACGGTCCAAGGCCGATCGACCGATCGCAACCAACCGCAAGGTTTCTTGCTTGCGGTTAGCCGGATTGGCCGTGGGCATTGGCGAAGCGGCATTCACCGCCGGCAGTGTCGTAATGGGAGTCGTTGGTTGGGCCGGCAATGCCAATAAGGCTTTGTCGATGCCAATCTGCAGCAACTGGTTGCGCAGTTTCTCAACCTCGGGTGACAGTTGAGGCACGGTGCGAGCAATCCCTGCAGCCTTCCGGAACGATTGGACCGTCCGGTGGAAGTCGGCTCGTGAGTAGGCGGCGCGAGCATCTGCCAGCCATTTCTGACCGGTGGTGATCGAGGCGACTTCGGGACTGGCGGGGCTAGCTGAGGGGGAAGCCGGCGTATTGCCGGCGGGCATTTGAATTTGGGCCGAGACGTCTGACGTCGCAATCAGCCAAATAGCGGCGACGCAGACAACACGGCTGGCGTGTGCTTGTACGAGGCGGTTCAACGCGACTCTCCTTCTTCGCGGTGAGGCATTCAATTGGTGGGACGGAAAACAAGCTTCGCCAGCTTCCGCAAATCCCGGTAATTTGGCCGCGGTAACGACCTCTGTTTAAATTCGACTACCCAAAACCATCCCTCGTTCTTGCGTTTCCTTCTTGCAAGTCACGGCGCAGCCGAGTCGTGAGGAACGGTGGGTATCTTTGTCTTTGATCGGAATAGGAAGTTTCGAACCAAGCTGTCAACAGCTATAGATACAAATTCAGAAGTTTTCTTGGCGCTGCTAGCAAATCAGCCCCCGGCAACTTCCGAGGACTTACCCCGGTTGACTGAGGGAACAGACCGGGCAGGTTTTTGGCGAGCGTCGCTTTTGCTTCAAGCTGCTAAGTTCACGCTGACCTACGATGCCGACTTGGTTTGTAGAAACACGGATCATTAATCTCTTAATTTCAGCGGTTTCGAGGTCGGTTGTTTCGCGCATTGTTGGACGGTCTGCTAATCGCGGAATTGCCGGAGGCTTCGGAGTATGCTGGACCAGCGATGGCCCTCAATCAGAGGCAATAGTCAAAAAAAAAGCGAAGACTCGAAAAGTCCTCGCTTTGCGTTGGTGCAATCTTGACCAGTGTGTAACTCAGAACGAGCTATGAAGATGCCGCCTCGCGGGCCGCTTGCATTTCCTTTTTTTCCGCTGCGTTCCGGTAGTCGACGACGTCCCAAACCAAGCCGACCGAACGCATCAAACGAATTGCTTGCCAAGTGATGTCAAACTCCCACCATTTGTGGCCGTGTTTGGCCATGCGAGGGAATGCGTGGTGGTTGTTGTGCCAGCCTTCCCCGTAAGCCACGATTGCAACGAGCCAGTTGTTTCGACTGTCATCGGTTGTTTCGTAATTCCGGTAGCCCCACATGTGAGATACACTGTTGACCAACCAAGTCGCATGCAGCACGGTGACCAGTCGCACGAACAT
>JAYZAR010000110.1:0-16518 GCA_036339635.1 Planctomycetota bacterium
CCGATTGGGCCATTCGCGAAATAATGAATTGTGCAGGCCCCTGCTGTTCGTCGGGGTCTAGGATGCCGTTGCCATTTCGGTCAAGTCGAGCCAGGAATGAGCTGCTATCGAAGCCAGATCCGCCGCGACTGCTCATGCCCCCTCTGCTGCTCATGCCGCCACGGCTACTCATGCCGCCGCCGAAACCGCCGCGGCTGCCCATTCCTCCCCCGCGATCTTCTTCACCTCCGCGACCCGAATCACCACCTCGTCGACCGGGGGGTTGGGCCAGCAAGGTTGTGGCAGTCAGCAGCGAGAGACCGAGAACGATGAGTGTGCGTGTCTTATTCATATTGTTCAAACACATCTCAGCCTCCAAGGTTTCGCGACCATGAAACGGCTGTTTGGGAGTGATAAATAGTCCTATCGGTCGTGGCAAACAGGCCTGCACCGATCGCAATTTAGTCTATTGCGGTCGGCTAGCACCATTCCGTCCACCTCAGAAAATACGCGTAATGTGGCCGAAAAAGACATGAATAAGCCGAGTTTAACCAATCGGATGCCAAAGCCGACCCTTTTTTCAAGTGTTTCAGCCTGATCGGCACACCTTGGCAGGCGACAGCCAGTGGTGAGCTCGCGGGGGGCGGGTACCGGCTGCTCAGGTCACCAATCGACCGGTGATTTGGTAAGTTGCGTTGATGAATAATCAACCAATCTTAGGATCACACGTTTCGGCGGCGGGTGGATTGCACCGCGCCGTGGAGCGCGCCAACGGCGTTGGATGCAATTGCGTCCAGGTTTTCACGAAAAATAACAACCAGTGGCGGGCAAAGCCGTTGGAGGATTCGGCGGTCGCCGCGTGGAGGGAGGCGTTCGATCATTCGAACTTGACCCATCCGATTGCTCATGCGTCCTACCTGATCAATCTGGCCTCACCCAAGCCGGAGCTGTTGCAGAAATCCATCGATGGGCTCGTCGTTGAATGGGAACGCGCCAATCGACTCGGACTCGAGGGGCTGGTTGTTCATCCAGGCGCTTTTACCGACAGCAGCGAATCGGAGGGCTTGAATCGCATTGTTGATGCGGTGGCGGAAACTCTCGATCGGGTCGATCCTGGAACCTGCCGTCTTTTATTGGAGAACACCGCTGGGCAAGGAAGTTGCCTCGGTCATACGTTCAAGCAACTCGCGTTCATGATCGATGGTATCGATACCCATGAGCGTGTTGGGATTTGTTTGGATACTTGCCACGCTTTTGCCGCCGGCTACGAGATCAACACCGAGGCCGGATTTCAATCGATGCGACAGGAAATTGACGACCTCTTTCCGGATGAAACGATTGCCGCGTTGCATTTGAACGACAGTAAGAAACCACTCGCTAGCCGCGTTGACCGCCATGAACATATCGGCCGCGGTGAAATTGGCCTGGTGGCTTTTCGTTATGTACTGGAAGACGATCTGCTCGGAAAACTTCCAGGCTACCTCGAAACGGAAAAGGGAACCGACGAAGAATCAGGTGAGGATTGGGACCTCATCAATTTGCGAACGCTGCGTGGCTTGGTCTCATGATCGCTCGAAAATTTTTGGTTCTGCTGATGGTCGGCTTATCGTTGGCATCAACTGTTTTTGCCCAGGACAGTTCCATCATGGAGCGATCAGAGAAGGAACAATCCGCACCGCGACCTCATTGGGTCTGGGGGCGAGATCAAGCTGCTTCTGAGATCGAATTGACTCATTCCTTTGAGGTTGATTCGCCAGTCGTTTCGATTCGCGTCAACATGGCCACGTTTTCGGCTCGGGCGACGTTGTTCATGGATGGGCAAGCGATCGCCACGTTAGAGCCATACGATCCGCTTTTGGATCAAGTGATGCCGGTGCGGTTGGGAATCGGCTCGCATCGTTTGACGTTGAATGCATCGCAGGTCGCAGGACCACCCGGAGTCTTTGCGTGTCTACAGTTGACGAGTGAAAGTGGACAAAAAACGATTGTCACAACGGATCAGCTTTGGCGAGCTTCGGGGGGGCAGGATTTAGCTTCGGGCAGTCAAGATTCAAACGAGGGGACGTTTGCTCTAGGTGAGGAGGGTGATCTAGGTGAAGTGGAATCCCCGTTGTTGATTCCGGTCGATCGAAACGTAAGGGTTGGGGCTAGGGACAATTACGAACAATGGAAACAGGCACTTGGCGATCGGCAAGGCCCCGACCCAGCGTCTTTTCTGCTGCCTGCTGGATTCGAGATTCAGCTGATTCGCCAGGCGGAACCAGGTGAGGATTCTTGGGTCAGCTTGGAATTTTCCCCAGGCGGCCAACTGATCATTGCGAAGGAAAAGCGTGGTCTATTAAAAATCGTTTTGTCTGATGATGGCAGCTCCATCGTAAGTGTCGAATCATTTGCGGAGGGGTTGCAGGAGTGTCGTGGGTTGGCGTTTGTGCAGGGTGATCTGTATGCCAATGCAAATAATTCCAAAGCGCTCTTTCGGCTGTCCGCGAGCGAAAGTGGTTTTGCTGATCCGGTGTTATTGTTTGCTTCATCGGGGGGCGTTGGACATGGCAGAAACGACCTGGCTGTGGGGCCGGACGGCAAGCTGTATTCGATTCATGGTGATGCGGTTGATCTTCCCACGCACGAGAGTGTTCAAGATTACACATCCCCGTTTCGAGAGGCACGTAGGGGGACGGTAACACGCGAGGGTCACTTGCTGAGAATTGATCCTGAGACGGGCCAAGTTGATGTGCTGGCAGCTGGCCTCCGGAACCCATTCGGTATTGATTTTAACTCCGCTGGTGACTTCTTCACCTACGATGCGGACGCCGAGTTTGACATGGGAGCGCCCTGGTACCGCCCGACCCGTGTCAGCCATCTCGTGGTTGGCGGTGACTACGGATGGCGTGGCGTAACGGGTAGTTGGCCCCCCTATTACCCCGACCATCCAGACAACGCCCGACCCAATCTGGATGTCGGAAAAGGATCGCCGACCGCGGTAAAGTTCTGTCGTGGGGTTGGCTTTCCAGACCGATTCAAGGATGCCTTGTTCATTCTTGATTGGGCGTATGGAAGGATTATCGCAGTCCATGCGGTTCCCCGCGGCGCCAGTTATCTCATGGTCGCAGAAACCTTTTTGCGCGGCCGTCCTTTGAATGTCACGGATCTTGGTTTTGCTGCCGATGGCAGTCTCTATCTTGTAACGGGTGGGCGACAAACCCAATCGGCCCTTTACCGGGTTCGCTGGAATGGTGATGCAAAATCAACCCGGACAGGATCGACCTTGAACGATCCGTTGACTCCGTTTCAGGAATCTCGCCAGGCTGATGCGCAGAAATCGCGTCAGCTGCGTCAGGCATTGGAAGCCCAGTTAGTGTTACCTTCAGGAGAGCGGCCATTGGCATTGGCATGGGAGCATTTGGGGAATCCAGACCCCTGGATTTCGCTCGCCGCGCGTAACTTACTGGAACGGCAACCGATTTCTGAATGGGCGATGCGTGCGTTTGAGACACAAGATTCACGTTGTTTCTCGCAAGCGATGCTAGCGCTGGCCCGAGCGGGACAAACCGAGTGGTATCCGTCAATCGTTCGACACTTAAATAAAAGGCTGAGTGACTTGCGCGATCGTGATGATCGAACCGCAGCGTTTTACACATATCAGCTTTGTTTACGAGATCAGAATTGGATTGATGAGCGTCTGCGACAATTGACCGGTTCTATTTTGGATCAAGCGTTTCCAAGTCGCTCTGCCGTTGTTTCCAATCAGCGTCGGAGCGGGCAGCGGGCTGTGACTTATTGCCAGACACACAACTGGCTACTGAGCGACTTGCTGCTTAATCTTGGCCACCCCAATGCGGTCGCCAAATCCGTTGGCTTATTAAATCGTGCGGAAAGTCAGCAGGATCAAATGCATTACATGCATGTGTTGCGACATGCCTCCGAGGGATGGACGCTCAAGCATCGTCGGGACTACTTTTCAGCGCTTGATCAAGCTCGCCATTATTTGGTGGGTGCAGGTATGGCTGGGTTTTTAAAACGGATTCGGGAAGAAGCGACTGCCACACTCAGCGAGCGGGAACGAATCGCGTTGTCCGATTTATTGAGCGGCCCATCGGCGGCAGGGGAAAGTTCGCCCGGAGGGAGTTCGTCCGCTTTGCCACTGCGAGAGTTCGTTCGCGACTGGAAAACGAGTGATTTTGTTTTGGACGATGCTCAGCCTCTCGAATCTGGTGATGCCGAACGGGGAGCGAAGATTTTTGTAGAAGCGACCTGCTCCGATTGTCATCGCTTCGGCTCGCGCGGGAACCTACTCGGCCCTGACTTGACCTCCGCAGCAAGTCGCTTCAATCGCAAAGATATGTTGAGTTCGATCTTGGAACCTTCCAAAGTAATCGCCGAAAGCTTTCAAGCTGTCCAGGTGCTGACTGCCGACGGGCAGAGCTACACAGGTTTGGCGACGAGGAGTGGTGATTATCGCTCGCCCCAACTCCGTTTGGCGACCAATCCCGCCGCGCCGCTCGAAACAATCGACATTCCCAAAGCAGAAATCACAGCACAGAAACAATCCTCGGTCTCTTGGATGCCGTCGGGGTTGGTCGATCATTTCACCCGTCAGGAAATCGAAGATCTGTTGGCCTATCTGCGATCGAATCCCTAGGTCATCTCATGAGTATTAAAAAATGAATGATTCGTTCGTTCCGTGCCCGCATTGCGGCGCAGAAATCAAGGCGGACGCGAAGTTCTGTCGTTTCTGTGGAAGCAGTGAAGCCGATGGTTGGGCGGAAGAGAGGGATTGGAGTGACGATTTGGAGGACTTCGACTACGAAGAATTTGTCGCTAACAACTTTGGTGACTCTAGTGCGAACACTCAGGTTGCGCCGGGATGGCGGGCCGTCGCGTTGATTTTATTAATACTCTTTGGGTTAGGGTTTCTGCTTCTTTGGTGATTTTATGGATTTGATCGACGGGGATGTTGATCCACGCGGTCGACGTGCCATCAAGCAATTGAAACTTGATGGTTGTTGCAGCGTGGTGATGTATAAGCGTGAAACGGGTTCGACAAACAGCCTCGCCCTGGATTATTTGAGATCGGGCAAACGGTCCGAAGGTGACGCTGCGGCCTTATTCTTGGCAGATCATCAAACCGAGGGGCGTGGGCGGCATGGCAGGCGATGGGAAAGTATGGAAGATACGTTGACATTCTCACTGGTCTTGACGAGTTGTGACCTCACCTCGTTAGTTGGACAACTGACAGGCTTAGCCGTCGGTGTTGCGGTTGCGAATGCGATCGAGTTCGAATTGGCGCCGCTCAAAACCCGTCTTAAATGGCCTAACGATGTTTACGTGGATGGTGGAAAGGCGGCAGGCATCTTGCTGGAAACAGTTGCGGGTATCCCCCGCGCCGTCGTGGTAGGGGTGTGGATCAATGTTGGTTCGCGGCCTGACTTGCAGGATGATCCTAACGCTTCGGCCGTTCGTGATCTCTCCTCTTGTACTGGCCGGAAATTGCATCGCTACGACCTGTTGTCGTCGGTGGTAGAGCAAATTGTCGATACGATTGCGAATCTCGAAGCGAACATCGAGGAGTTGTTAGCTGGATTCCGTCAGCGATGTTTGCTCAATCAACAAAAGGTGACGTTTTTGATCGGTGCGACCTCTGGCCAAGGTCTTTGCCGCGGGATCGGTCCGCATGGAGAGTTGTTGATTGAGACAGATGAGGGTTTGGAGCGACTTACGAGCGGTGAAGCCCATCGTGTTCGTATCAGATAGGATGGTGATTGCGTGGGATTCGTTGAACACAAAGGCACGCGATTGTTGGATTTTCCCACCCCTTGGCTGCTGCTGGATCGACCAGGATTTGGATTCATCTTGTACGCCCGAGAAGAGCGATTAGCGGAGGTAGGGTTGGATTCGTAAGTTCAAAGTTTTTTGAGTGTTTTTGCGAGTTCCTTTCCGAAAAAAAGGCATCCGCCAACATAGGCCGGGTGATACTAATTCGAATTAATTTGTATTTGGTGTAGAACAATGACGAATCATGATCGCCCAGTTGCTTTGGTAACCGGATCTGCGACTGGCGTCGGTCGAGCCTGTGTTTTGCAGTTTGCTGAACGCGGGTTCGATGTGGTCGTCAATTATTCGCGTAGCGAGAGCGAGGCGAATGCCACGGTTGCCGAGGTGACAGCTTTGGGGGCGAAAGCACTTTTATGTCAGTGTGACGTCTCGGATGATACAGCCGTCCGTGAGATGGTCAAAAAGGTCGCTCAAGAGTATGGCCGCATCGATGTCGTCGTGAATAATGCAGCGACTACCAATTTCATCTCCCACGATGATTTAGAAGCTTTGACCGAAGACATGTGGGACCGCATGTTGGCGGTGAACCTGAAGGGGGCCTTTTTTGTCTCACGCGCTGCCTTTGACTTACTCCAGGCTGGTGAGGGCGGGGCGATTGTGAATGTGAGTTCGGTCGCGGGATTGACCGGCAGCGGATCTTGCATTGCCTACGCCGCGAGTAAAGGAGCGCTCAATACCATGACTCTCTCGTTGGCACGGTCGATGGCACCAAAAGTGCGCGTCAATGCTGTCTGCCCCGGGCCAATTGACAGTCGTTGGATTCGCGAGGGTAACCCCGAATGGGACTTGAATCAGATGGTGGCGGATTTTCCAATTCCCCGTGCCGCATCACCCGCTGACGTTGCCGACACCGTTTTGTATTTTGCTCTCGGGACCACCCTCACCACGGGACAGTTGCTCGCCCTCGATGGTGGGATGTTGCTCAAAACTTAAATGAGAAGTGAGTTCGGGCATAACCTTTGGTTCTGCCTTGATTTTTCGGTCTTGTATCACTGTCGGTTGCGTTTAAGTACCCTATAGGCTCCTCGAATTCGCTTCGCGAGTTCAGGACGCGTGATTTCACGTGCTGCATGCTAGGCCATCGCTCCTTACCTTGGTCATTTGCGACGGCCGTTCAATCCAACCCAAGGTGTCAACTTCTTGACGCTGCTAACTAACTTTCAAGGGATCCTTTGATGGTACAAAAACTGTTCTTGATGGCTGTTGTTTCTGCGATGATGGTGCTACCGAGTGCTGCCGAAGAAGAGAAGAAAAAGAAACGTCAGGGGAACCGCGGTAACAATCGCGTCGTTGCACAATTTATGAAGCAACTGGAGCCTGCGAAATTGACCGACGAGCAGATCGCCAAGGTCAAGGAATTGGGCAAAGAAGCGATGACGGCGATGACCGCCCTTCGAAAGGATGGCGAGTTGACTCCTGAGTTGCAAAAGAAACGCGCAGAAGTCATGAAAGCCATGAACGATTCGGAGCTGAAGGGAAAAGAACGTGCCGCCGCGATCAACAAGGAAGCTGGCCTAAGCGAGAAACAAGCTGCTGCGTTGGTGAAAGTCAATGAAACTCGCTTGGCGTTCCAACGCAAAATCTATGGAATGTTGTCCGACGAGCAAAAAGCAGCACTCCCCGAGAAAATGCAAAATTTGATGAAGGCTGGGGATAAAAAAAGAAAAGGTAAAGGGAAAAAACAGCAGAAAGACTCCTGAGCAAAACTTAGTCTTTATGCTGAAGTGTCTTCGGTCGCCGGCCTGCGCGTTTGAATCTTTGCAGGGCTCGGTCGGCGGCGAAGGATGCGGCATTCATGTGATCGGCGTGGCCCAGATTTTGAGAGTCAAGTTCCGAATCACGACCGCTTAAGCATCGCTCAGGTCACAGGTGATGATTGCGTGCTGCCGACTTTCTTCTAGCCGTTTGACCCAAACCTTTTGTCCTTGGATCGCGTAGCCTTCGTCAGACTTAAATTTTTCGGTGGAGGAGTGATCGAGTGTGAAGATAGTCTTTAGCATCGAGAGACGGGTAACCTCTTACGCCGCAATTCCTCCGTGCTTTCGATACGTTTTGCCAGCGGTGGCCGAAAGTCGTTGCCTGGGTTGTTTGTTTGCACCCTTGTCATAATGCCAAGATCGGGAGTGGGCAGGGTCTCGATTGTCATTTTTTTAGGTCCCTTACATTGCTGATCTGTTTGCGAATTCGTCTCCAAGTGTCACGCAATCGGCTCCGAGAGCGACGTGAACATTGGCGAGCATGGTGGTCGTCAGCGCGGCCAGAGCGAGGATTGGACGGGACTGTGTTCGCTCTTTCCTGGTTTGGTGGCTGGTCTAGCAATGCAACGGGGTGTGCGAAATTGGTCGGGGCGACTGAAAAACTAGATCATCGTGGCGGGCGATGACTGCGGACGCCTCGTACAGACATTTGAAGCGATTTCGGTCCGGGTTTTACGGGCTTTGCTTCAAATCGGTCATTTGAACCGAGAATTGTCTTTTTTCAGGCAAGCGGACCAGGTTCAGGCTATTTTCCCAACTGCTGGCATTTAAGGCGTATCGGTTCGCGTGGTGCCGGTAGACTAGTAGTGGCCGAGACGCCAGTTGTGACGGCTCTTTAAAAGCTCGCTGAATTTTGATAAACCTACCTAGAGGCGTTCGGGAGTTTTTGGATTTTGTTCACTGCCTGCAATTTGATGACCGCCACGATGTTGTTGCTGCACTCCATTTTTGGGTGCGGGCTACGGCCTGTTTGTGAGTTTAGTCACCATGCAGTGAACATTCATCTGGGCTGCGACGACCTCGAATGTCATCGCTGCTGTGACGAACAGCCGTATCACAGCGAACGGGCGTGTCACAGCGAACGGGCGTGTCACAGCGAACGGCCGGGTCACAGTGAACGGCCGGGTCACAGTGAACGGCCGGGTCACAGCGAACAGCCGGGTCAAAGCGAACAGCCGGGCCACAACCACGATCCTGAAGGTTGCGAGCATCGTTACGCCAATCCGGATGAACCCGTTGGCGAATTGAGCTTGGCTGCCTCCAACAGTGGCTGTGGCGACGCTTGTTCGGATCAGCAGGGGGGCAGGCCATTGTGTTCGAATCTGCTGTGCAGCTTCATCGTTGTAAACGGGATCGGTTTTCGTGTGGAAGCTGGGAGTGCCGCTTCGTTTTTTCTGAACGACGATCTTTGGATGGATCAATCTTTGAGTCGTTCGCCTTCGTGTGTCGATCCATCGAGTCTTCGGCTCGGCGGTAGCCATTCTCTGCTTGCTATGTATTGCTGCTGGCAGATTTGAGGAGTTGGTTGATCCACTCAAGATCACCCATCAACCTTTTTTCTAACCTTCACGATTTGAATCGTGATGGTCTTTTGCACGTCGCCCACCGTGACCGACGTGTTGCCTGAATGGAGCAAAGAGAATGAACTGGCCAGTAGACCGAATCGCGCACGTGCGCGGTGTGCTTTTGACGATCATTATCATCTCGATAGCTGCGGGCGTCGGTTTTTATGTAACCGGCCAGCTAGCACGGGGCGGCCAGCTAGCAGCGGGCGGCCAGCTGGCACCAGGGGAAGCGAAAGGTGACCGTGAACGGCAGGCGAATTCCTCCGATTCGCATCAACATGAACATGAATCGGCTGATGAGCACGGTCATTCGTCTGGGGAAGCGCTTCAATTGACCGCTCAAGCACGCGCGACAATTGGACTGGAGACCCAAGTTGTTGCGGCGAGCCTATATACGCAGCACATCGAGATTCCCGCGGTCATCACCGAGTGGCCGGGACGTACCCACGTGGCGGTCACATCACCGTTAACCGGTGTTCTCCAATCCATCGAGGTTTCGCGTGGCGAGTTGATCGAAAGTGGGGCTCCGCTGTTTAGGCTGCGATTGACCCACCAAGATCTTGTAAACACCCAGGAAACCTTTCTTGCCAAGCTGGGGGCACTGGATGTCGAGGAACGCGAGATAGAACGACTTTCGACGATTGCTAATTCGGGGGCAATCGCTGGCAAGACCCTGATTACCCGCAAATACGAGCGGGACAAATTGTTGGCATCAGTTCGCGCCGCACGTCAAGCGATGTTATTGCATGGATTGACCAATATGCAGATCTCGTCGATTGAGCGGAACCGCGAACTCATTCGTGAAGTGACTATTTATGCACCAGAGATTCACGAGGATCGTTCATTGCATCATGACTCGCTGTTGCCGAGTAGTACTGGGGTTTTGCGAAGACCTGCAGAACGGCTTGCATCGTTGACTCAACCTCCATTGCTCGGCGGTCATCCATCCCACGTCGATGCGGAATTTTTGGTTACCGAGTTGAATGTTCGGCTTGGCGAGTCAGTCGAGGCGGGCGAGGAATTGGCCCAGCTCTCGGACTACAGTCAAATTTTGATCGAGGGGCATGCTTTTCAACAAGATGCGGTGGCACTTCGAGACGCGGTTGATACGGCCGCCAATATTCAAGCGATCATTGACCAGGCGGGAACCGTGCCCGAGGTTGTGAGTGGTTTGAAGGTGGTCTGGATTGGCAACGAAATCGACCGTGACTCGCGAGCTCTTCCGTTTTATGTTTCGATCGTCAACGAGCCGGAGCATTCTGAGCGACGAGGTGATAAACGCTATTTGAGCTGGCGTTATAAACCAGGCCAGCGACTTACCTTGCGCCTGCCAGTTGCGGTGATGGAACATGCGATCGTCGTTCCGAAAGATGCAGTGGCCGAAGACGGTTCGGAACGCTACCTGTTTGTTGAAAATGGGGATTATTTTGAACGGGTTCCGGTTGTACTGCTGGCGCGAGATTCCATCAACGTAGCAATCAAAAACGATGGCCAGGTTTGGCCAGGCCAATTGATTGCGACGAAAGGCGCCCACCAATTACAGATGGCAATCAAGAATCAAGTGGGGGGCTCAATTGATCCCCATGCAGGACACAATCATTAGTGAATTGCTGTTCCTGTTGTTTCAATCTTATCGCTCTCGCCAAGTCTCTGAACTAGGAACAGCGGTCATGGGTTTGAAGGGCCGGGGCCCCTGATGGCTCACTCAAAGATGTCAATCGAATGATGGATTCAGGATCGAAAAAAACTGCCGGTGAATCATGCACCGCGCGAATAAACCTGGTACCTGCTTTGGCAGGTGCAATCGGCTTCAAAGGCCCACCAATTCGAATACGTTATGTCATTGCTTGATCGAATCATTTCGTTTTCATTAAACAACCGGCTACTCATCGTTGCTTTGGCGGTGATGTTGTTGTGTGTTGGCGGTTGGCAAACCACACGCCTTCCGATTGATGTGTTTCCGAATTTGAATCGCCCTCGAGTGGTGGTGATTACGGAGGCACCCGGGATGGCGCCAGAGGAGGTGGAGGCCTTGATCACGCTGCCACTTGAAACGACGCTCAATGGTGCCAGTGGTGTTCAATCGGTGCGGAGCAGTAGCGGTATCGGGTTGTCAATTATCTACGTTGAGTTTGACTGGGATACTGACATCTACAACGATCGTCAGATCGTCAATGAACGTCTGCAGATGGCCTCTGAAATGCTGCCAAACGGGGTCACCGCCACCCTTGCTCCTATTTCATCGATCATGGGACAGATTCTCATGTACGGGATGTGGAGCGAGGATGGTGAGACAGCACCTATGGAGGTGCGGACCTTGGCCGATTGGGTTGTGCGGCAGCGTTTGCTCGCCATTCCCGGCGTCTCGCAGGTCTTCACAATGGGCGGTGGACGCATGCAATATCAGGTGTTGGTTGATCCCGATGCTCTGAGGTCCTTCGATCTTACGATGGACAACGTCCATGCAGCAGTGACACGTGCCAACTTAAATGCGACCGGCGGCTATTTGGATGAACGCGGCGCAAACGAATTGCTGGTGCGGGGACTCGGGCGAATTACCAGCTTGGAGGATCTGCGGCAGGTCGCGATCACGACTCGTCAGGGAAGGCCAATTACACTCGGCGATGTGGCGCGGGTGGTCACTGACTCGCAGGTGATGCGTGGTGATTCATCAGCCTTGGTGCGCGGCGAAAATGGCGAGGTCGAAGGCGGCAACGCGGTTGTCTTAACGGTCAATAAGCAACCCAATGCCGATACGCGCGCAGTCGATGAAGCAATTTGTAAGGTGCTAGAGGATCTTCGCTTCGCGTTACCGAAGGATATTCGGATTGCGAATCTGTATTCACAGCGTTCGTTTATCGATCGTGCGATCAGTAATGTCATTGAAGCGCTTGCCGATGGCGGCTTTCTCGTCCTGGTGATCCTGTTTTTATGTTTGCTGAATTTTCGAACAACATTTATCACGCTGACCGCGATTCCGTTGTCGATGATCATCACTGCTTGCATTTTCTCCACCCTGGGGCTGACGATCAATACGATGACCTTGGGTGGTTTGGCCGTGGCAATTGGTGAGCTGGTTGATGACGCGATTGTCGATGTTGAAAACATCTTTCGACGCTTACGGGAAAATCGCAAGCGTGAAAAGCCTCTCCCCATCACCCGTGTGATTTACAACGCGAGTGTTGAAATTCGCAGCAGCGTGGTGTTCGGTACAGCCATTGTTGTCATGGTTTTCATCCCATTGTTTGCCCTTCAAGGAATGGAGGGCAAGCTTTTTATTCCGTTATTCATGGGGTACGTGATATCACTGATAGCCTCGTTGGCGGTTTCTTTGACGGTCACGCCAGTGCTGTCTTCTCTGCTGTTCGTTAGCGGGAAAGCATGGTTGGTGGTTTGTCCGATACTATCGTTTGGGATTTCTTCGCTTGGCATCTATTGGGTGTTGCCGCGTGGTTTTGATGTATTCCATTTAGCTCTTGAATTGCCAGGGAATCCACTTTGGTGGACGATTTCCTTTGCGTTAATTGTCTGGGTCGGGATTCAGTGTTTAGAGGCTTGGCTAGGTGGGGCTGAAACTGAGGAAGGTTGGTTGTTGCTTGGTTTAAAGCGAGTCGTTGGGCTCGTTGTCGATTTCAGCACTCGGTTCACCGTCCCGGTCCTTGCTGGAACTGCTGTTTTGGTAGTCGCCGCGGTCGCAACTATGCGGACCTTTGAACGTGATTTTTTACCACCTTTTAATGAGGGGACGGTCCAAGTGAATGCGTTGCTCGTGCCCGGCACCTCTCTTGCGACAAGTAATGCGATTGGGATGGCAACGACTCGGCGATTGATGGAAATCGAAAATGTGAAGTCGATTGTCCGGCGGACCGGCCGTGCCGAGCTTGATGAGCATGCCGAGGGCGTCAATGTCACAGAAATGTTGCTGGAAATTGAGGAGGGCGCAGATCGTGAGCAAACGATTCAATCGATTCGAGAGGAATTAAAAGATGTCCCTGGTGTCATATCGAGTACCGAGCAACCATTGGCCCACCTGATCAGTCACATGGTCTCAGGTGTTAAAGCACAGATCGGGATCAAACTGTTCGGTGATGATCTTGATTTGCTGCGACAGAAGGCTGAGGAGATGAGACGGCGCGTCGCGAAGATCGATGGCTTGGCAGATGTCATGGTCGAACAGCAAACGAATATCCCGCAATTACGCATTGAACTTGACCGCTCGGCCCTGACGCGATCCGGTATTCAGCCTGCTGATGTAATGGAGATGGTAGAGACCGCAATGAACGGGAAGGTGGTCAGTCAAGTCTTGCTCGGGCAGCGGACTTTTGACTTGCTGGTCAGATTCGACGAACCGTACCGTGAGGATGTTACCAAGTTGAAGCGTTTAGCTGTTCCACTGCCCGATGGTGGATTGGTTCCGCTCGAATCAGTCGCCAGGATTTATGAGAGTGTGGGGCCGAATATGATCAAACGCGAGCAGGTGCGACGGCGGATCGTGCTGCAAGCCAATGTGACAGGACGTGGGGTGGTGGATGTTGTCAACGAACTGAAGTCTGAGCTTGCGAAGATGGAATTGCCATCAGGATATTTTTTGGAATACGGCGGGCAATTTGAAAGTGAGCGATCTGCATCACGTCGTCTGATATGGTTGTCCATGGTTGCCTTATTGGGGATGTTCTTGGTTCTATACTCGTCGTTTGGGAGCGTGAATTTCGCTCTGCAGGTTCTGGTGGCGATTCCAATTGCGTTTGTAGGGGCGGCTGCCTCCTTGGGCATCACTGAACAGAACCTAACCGTTGCAGCGATGGTTGGATTCATCTCATTATGTGGGATCGCCAGTCGAAATGGGATCTTGCTCTTGAACCACTATTTGCACTTGGTCCATCGAGAAGGCGAATCCTGGTCGAGGGAAATGATCAAGCGGGCTGGCCAAGAACGCATGGCCCCCGTGCTAATGACCGCATTGACCAGCGGCATTGGACTGCTGCCTCTGGCACTTGCTGCGGGCGAGCCGGGTAAGGAAATTTTGTACCCCATTGCAACAGTCATTGTTGGTGGTTTAACCACCAGCACCCTTGCTGAGTTCGTCGTCCGCCCTGCTTTATTTTGGGCGATCGGTCGCCGTGCCGGTCAGCAGATATTGGAGTCACGCGTTACCCAGGAAATGGATAGAAGGCGCGTTCCGGCCCAACCGCTTTCGCTCACCGACGACGCGTAACGAGAATGTCACACATCGACAGCATCACCATGCAGGATAGGCCCGATCTGTTTCCCATAGCGGAGCATTCAAATGTTGAAAAGCGCCAGTTTCGTGAACCTGTGGTACGGGAGATTCCTGGGCGTGGTGCTGCCGAGTCAAACAAACGGAATTCACTTCAGTTTCCCCGCATGAAAAGAGCAAACGCATGAAAATTCCAACCAAGATCGGCTGGCTGCATGGCTTCGCGTTTTCCCTCGCGATTGGTGGCTGCGAGATTCATGACGCCAAGACGCCATCAAATTCCGTTCCCGCGGAATCGATAAACCAAGGTCACAACGAGCGTGACCACATCGAGCACCATCACCCTGAACACGGCCCCAATGGGGGTGAGTTGGTCGAGCTAGGCATGGAGGCTTACCATCTTGAAATGCTGCATGATGCAGAAGGAGTTGTGTTCAATGTTCTTGACGGTACGGCGACGAACCCGGTCGCAATTGCGAGCACGAAAATGCTCCTGAGTCTGAAGCATGAGGGTGCGGTGAAGCAATTCGACCTACAAGCTCGGCCGCGTTCGAGCGAAGAAGATGGCAAGGCATCGAGTTTTGCGTCGGACAACCCTGAACTTGTTCAATGGATGGCCACCCAAGCTGCTGGTGCGGTTGTCTTGCAGATTGGAGGGAAGTCCTACACGGGTAAAATCAAGCATGATCACAAGCATGGAGATCATGAGCATGGAGATCACGAAGAATAGCGGGTGGGCTAAAATTTCGCCTCTAGCGACAATCAAAATAAATTGATGATCCGTCAGCCATTGCATGATTTCCAGTCTTCGGAATCGTGTTTTGCGTGGGTGTAACGCCTGGGATAACTTACAACCACCGGTCGAGTTGGGCCGGTTTCTTGTTCGTTTTTGCCGCAGAAACTGCTTAGTCGTCTTACTTGTTGATCGGTCTTTCGAGGTCAAGGGCTCCCGGATTTACTCGTTGGGGTTGGTTGCCCCGACGTACTGAGCCAAGGTAACGAGGTTGCGAGCGAATGTTCGCATGTCGATTAAATCGAGCTCCGTCGTTGTTTGACGCATGCTGGACCGCTCCACCCAAGCACCGCGAGCATCTAATTGGTTGATAACTTTTTGGGCCGCGGCTTGCAGTTTGGGTGTGATTAAAAGTGGTGTCGGATATCGGTCTTCTTGTTTTGGGGCGTCGTTTGGGTGATCGCGAATGGTTTGCAATTCTCTTTCGATTGAATCGAGTCGTGACGAAACAACAAAAGCGTAATGTGTTGGTAGATCAGTGTCGTCATAGGTGAGCTTGTAGTTGCGGTCAAAGTAGAGGGGGCGGTTGGATCGTAATTCGTAAAATCTCGCGAGCTTGCCATCGGGCAAGGCAGAACGTCGATAGTATTGAATCGCTGCAGGCAGCGTTTCGACGAATTTTGAATCACCGGTGAATCGAGTCAGACCGATCAGCGAACGCATGACAGATTGCGATTCACCTCCTGTGATGGCGGGTGGTTCGAATCGTCTTGCCCAGGCTGGATGCATGTTCAAGTCGTACTGTTGAGCCCAACCCGGTTGTGGATTTGGCATCTGGGCGAGTAGAAAAAATTCGCCGGTCTTTGTAGCTGCTTCGTAGCAATCCTGACGTTCATAGATACGGTGAGCCTCGATTAATGTATCAATGATCCTGGACATGTTGTTGTCGTTCAACGTGTACAGGTGATGGTAGGACCGTTTGACATGTTCACGTGACCAGTTGTCTTGGTAGGAGGCTTTTCGCGACCCGTTCAGGGAGGGCACCGTTGGTTCTTTGTACTGCTGCGGCCATGCGCCGTTGGGATATTGAACGGCAAGAATAGATTCCAACGCAAATTCAACGGCTTCGTGAATAAATTGATCCTCGAAATTGAGTAATTCGTCGACGTGCATCAGGCAGCGGAGCGCGGACTGCGTTTTATCATCATCAAAGGTTGTGTAATTTTGTTTGCCTGCGTTCTTTCCCTCGATCCGATAGGCATACTGATCACGACCAGGTGATTGGAGGTCAAAATGCGAGGCCCATCCGCCGGATTGAAGCTGAGAACGGACCAAGGCATGCGCCGTCTCGGTTGCTGCGTTGAGTAATTCCGTTTCACCACACACGCGATAAGCATTCAAGAATGCCTCGCCAACTGCTGGGGTTCCGGGTGG
>JAYZAR010000111.1:0-9926 GCA_036339635.1 Planctomycetota bacterium
ACAACTCATAATCGCGACATGGCTTTTCCAGAACAGTTACCGCACCCTGCTTCACAGCACGAACGGTTAACGCTGTCTCGGCATGTGCGGTGATGATAATCACCGGCATTTTAACCCCCTCAGACACCATTTTTTCTTGCAATTCGATCCCACTCATTCCCAGCATTCGGACGTCTGTCACCAAGCAACCAGAACTCGCGGGGTCCAGACTCTCCAAGAAAGACTCCGCCGATGAAAATGTCTCGACAGCCACGCCCATCGAACGCACCAAAGCTCGAACTGAATTCCGAGCGCCTTCATCATCGTCTACGATAAAAACAATTGGTTCGTTGCTCATAAGTTCCGTCGGATCAGTTTCTGTCGGAGGATAGGAATCAACTTGCACTCTGGTCTAAATCTGAGCCTTGCGAGTACTAAACAAAGTTCATGACCAGATGGCGTTCGTTACCAGATGGCGTTCAGTATTCAGGTGACCGAAAACAGTGGGCCCAACTTGTCACTCCATCCGCGCTCGCTTGGCCAAAAGCAATCAATGTAAAAATTCGTCGCCAGCCGCGTACTCACAAATATGAACCAAGTGGGAAATCTAACATACCTAAGACGCTTGAAACCGGGCCGCATCGCGATGTTACAAAGTGACACACTTTTAAAAACGCCAAAACATCAATACCTCGAGAACTAATGCCAATAAAGCAAAAATACAGAGATATTGATAGCGGGCCTCAAAAGTATTGATTCGCGCCGACTGGAATTCCGACTGCTCCATCGCGGCTAGGTAACCATAATAAAGATCCGCCATGGACACCTGTTTGGTCCCCGCGGGCACGTAAACACCTTCGGTTTCGGACGCGATTTGTTGCAAAATCTCACCGTTCAACTTTGACCAAACCTCAGCCCCCTGATGCTTGAGATACTCTTTGCGGCCCGCTTCGACCACTGGAATCCGGGCTCCCTGGTCTGTATTCCCCAGACCAATCGTAATGATCTTCGCACCATGATCTTGCTGGACCTGACGGGCGGCCTGAATCGGTTCACTTTTCTGATCTTCCCCGTCACTAATCAGAACGATCGCCTTATGCCGATTTGTCTTCCCGTGAAACCCGCCGGCCGCCTCCATTAAAGCATCCCCAACGCGGGATCCGCCGCGAAATACGTCTTCTGTTGCGACCTCATCAAGTGTCTGTTTGAAATCGTCGTAATGGTTTGTCAACGGTATCCGTAGTCGAGCGTCCCCGGAAAAAACGGTCAAACCAATACGATCGCCTGCCATCTCATCAACCGTATCCTTGATCATCTGCTTGGCTCGTTCGAGACGATTCGGCGCGACATCCTCCGCCAGCATGCTGCGAGACACATCCAAGACAAACATCACTTCGATTCCTTTTTGCGGAATGACCCGCAAAACTCTCCCCCACCTTACATCGAGCAAACTAAGGACCAGAAAAAATAAAGAGATCAGCGCTAAACACTTCCCGAGCAACTGCCTTGCCGTACTGAACCGAGGCAAGACACTCCCGAGCATCTGCTTGGAAGTGAAACGGAGCGCGGACCGTCGATTCAGAACGACCGATAAAATGGCAAGCAACGCCACACCTGCCACCAGCCAAAGCCATTGCAGCTGTTCGAAAGCGCCGAATTCTAGATCAGACATAAAATTAGATTGTCACGAAGGATAAAACAGGATGTTTCCCGCTAAGCAAGTTGTCGTAAAACAGTGCTCTCCAAGATCAACCGGCAAACCAGCAGAGCAAAAGCAATCAGCAGCAACGGCGGCAACCGATGACCAGCAACCATCGTCCACTGGACAGCCCATTCGCGGTAATCAGTCCAGCTTTCTGTCGCCAACTCGGTTTTTTCCATCTGATCGATCTCAGCATAGATTTTTTCCAATGATTCTGTATTGGTCGCGCGAAAGTAATCTCCGCCAGTCAACTCGGCAATTTTGGTGAGCGTTTCTTCGTCAATATTCACTTCAATCGGTCTAACAATGACCGTCCCATCCGATGCGACTCGAACCGGGAAAGGCGCCTGACCTTTGGTGCCAACACCGATCGTATAGATCTTCACACCCATCGCTTTTGCCAACTCCGCTGCCTGCACTGGCTCAATTTCACCGGCTGTATTTTCGCCATCCGTAAGCAGGATGATGACTCGACTTTCTATCTCGCTCTCATCTTCTAGTTGGCTTAGCTTGTCGACCGCCAAAGTGATCGCGTCGCCAATGGCTGTCCCATCCTCATTGCGATTATTGACGATTTCTGTTCGGTCCATCTGATCGAGTAAAAACTCATGGTCGAGCGTGAGCGGAACAAGCGAATCAACATAGCCAGCGAACGCAATCAAACCGACTAAATCACTCGATCGACCAGTTAATTCATCGGATGCTGAAAAACGGTCGGATGATGGTGATTCCGCTTCACCCTCAACAAAGTCTTTCGCGACGCTTTTGATCGCCGTCAAACGATCCACGTGCCGGTTCTCGATTTTGAAGTCTAGCGCACGCATACTTCCACTACGATCGATAACTAACTGAATTGCAATCCCCTCAGAGCGGATCACTGTTTGGTCACGCCCAAAGCGCGGCCGAGCAAGAGCGACAATGATCAACGCGATTGCCGTCAAAGTCAAAACAGATGGAACCCAAAGCAATCGCAAACGCCACGTTCGTGAAGGCTGCCAACCCATCGCGGCAGACGAGTACCGGATCGAGCCGCGATCCCGTTTGCACCAAATCCGCCAGCCCAGCCAGGGAACAAAAACCAGCAAGCCCAAGACCCAAGGATTATTCAACACGGCGGATCTCCCCTCCCTGGACCACGAACTTGCCCCGGACCATGAACTCGCTCGGAATCACAGAATGGGGGTGCCCCTAATTGCTCAATCAATGCGTGGGCATCTGCGAATACCCGATCGGCAGCATTGTCATCCCCGCTGCCAATCCTTTTTCCCTCAGTGCCACCAAAACGAACTCGATCACCCTGCGCCAGGAATTCTCTGAAACGATCGATCACCTCAACCGTTCCCTCCTGGGCTTGAAACTGCTGCTGCAAGCATAAAACCAATTCCTCGCTCGAGGCAGCCGAAACAGGCAATCCCCATTGATTCTGAACCAGAGCACGCAAGATATCGGCCAAGTGTTCATAACTATCACTGACAGAAATCTCCCGTTGCCGAAAAGCAGTCTCGACCGCCGCAAGATGTTCCTTGGCCTTTGTGATGGCATCAACGTCACGACGCCCAGTTTTGAATCGCCAAATTCCAATCACGAACAACACGCCCGCCAAAACAATCCAGCTCCACCAGCCCCTTGTTGGCTGTGACACTTCCTTCGCAATCTCGGCTGGACCTTTGATCGCTCGAGGCTTAGTCGGTTCATCACCCGCTTTCAGAACACTAACGATTTCCAGTGACACGGACTCCGTACGTATCTGCTGTGTCTGCTGCTGGCCCGGCAGTTGGTAAGTGACAACGAGCGGGGGAATCGCACGCTGCCCCGTTTGCAATGACTCGATCGACCACTCCCATTGCCATTGCCGAAGACTGGATCGATCCACCGGCAAATCGGCCGATGCTTGCAACCCACCCACCATCCAGGCTTCCAAAGCTTGATCGAAATCTGCGTCGGTCACTTGCGTTCCAGGCTCCGCCTCAAAACGCAACTGCACCCGAATCGGCTCGGCAACGCGGGCTGCCGAACGATCAATCTGCAGCGTCAAGATCTCAGCTCCACACTGCTGTACTTGTTCAATCGGCCTTACCGTCAGCGAATCGCTGCGTTGCACCCTGGATTCAGCTTCCGATGAAGAGCTTGGCTGCACTACATTACTTTGCTGCACTGCATTACTTGGCTGCACTGCATTGTCCACTGGCTGCACAGCTGTAGCGGTACTCATAGGCTGCACAGCGCGACTGGCCATCGGTGTGATCATACAAGCCATCCAGAGGATCACCGACACACGTTTCACCGGCGCATCTCCCGAAGGTAAAAGAACCGCTTCAATGGTTCAACGAAATCTTGTCCCGTCTGCAGTTTGATTGGTTCAACTTTGAAGCTCCGAAACATCTGCTCCAGTCCCTCCTGTTGTTCACGTCGCATCTCTCGGTAGGCGACTCGCTGGCGACGACTCGCTGTATCAATGGTGATCAGCTGACCCGTTTCTGCATCTCGCAGACGAATTACACCAACGTTTGGTAGTTCCCATTCCCTTGGAACGGTGATTTGAATTGGAATTACATCGTGCTTTCGGCAAGTGATTCGCAAAGCCGTTTCATAATCGGCAGCTTGAAAATCACTTACGATAAATGCCACAGTACGCCGCTTGGCAGTTCGGTTTAGGTGATCGAGGGCTAATCGTACGTCGGTGCCACTCCCAACCGGCTGGCAGTACAGCAACTCTCGAATCATTCTCAGCACATGCCGATTTCCCTTCCGTGGCGGTACGGCTTTTTCAATCTGATCAGTGAACAACGTCAAACCAATCTTGTCGTTGTTTCGGGTCGCACTGAATGCCAAGGTCGCCCCCAACTCAGTCACCAATTCCCGCTTCGTTTGAGTGGAGGTCCCAAAATCGAGTGATCCGCTGAGATCAACGATCAGCATTACTGACAATTCGCGTTCTTCGCGAAACAGTTTGACAAACGGCTGTCCCGCACGTGCCGTCACATTCCAATCGATGGCGCGAACATCGTCACCCACCTGATACGGCCGTACTTCCTCGAACTCCATTCCGCGTCCCTTAAATGCGGAATGCCATCCACCAGCCAACAAATCGTCGACGACATGGGACGTGTGGATTTGAATGCGACGAATTCGCTGCATCAACTCGCGTGGAATCATGATATCAGGCTCGATTGCAAACTCAGCTTTCGAGTTCCCTTAGGGAACTCGCACCACATTAAGAACCTGTCCCACAATCTCCTCTGAAGTCCGCTCCTCAGCTTCGGCTTCATAGGTGATCATGACGCGATGCCGCAGAACATCCATCGCAATCGTTTTCACATCCTGAGGAGTAATGTAGGAACGTCCAGACAGGAATGCGTTGGCCTTGGCGGCGAGCGTTAAGTTGATTGTTGCTCTTGGGGACGCACCAAACTGAATCAGATCCTGCAACGGCAAGTTGTAGGCCGCTGGATTTCGTGTCGCCAATACAAGATCCACGATGTATTCCTTCACGCGCTGATCAACATGAATCCGATCGACCAACTTACGAGCCGCCAAGATCTGCTCGGGCGAGGTCACCGGCGAGATCGCGGACGGTGGCCGCGTCGTGGACATACGGTCCAGGATTTGGAGCTCTTCATCACGATTGGGATAGCCAACCACGACCTTCAGCATAAAACGATCCAACTGAGCCTCAGGCAATGGATAGGTCCCCTCCTGCTCAACGGGGTTTTGCGTCGCCATCACCAGAAATGGATCTTCCAACCCGAAGGTTTCACCCCCGATCGTGACCTGCCGTTCTTGCATTGCCTCTAGCAAAGCACTTTGTACTTTGGCCGGCGCCCGATTGATCTCATCAGCCAAAATCAGATTCGCAAAAATCGGCCCCTTTTGAACCACGAACTCCTGCGTCTGGGGGCGGTAAACCTGGGTTCCGATCAAGTCAGCCGGCAGTAAATCGGGAGTGAACTGCAACCGCTGAAATTTGGTCTGGATCACCTGAGCCAAACAGGCCACCGCCGTCGTCTTTGCCAACCCAGGCACACCTTCAATCAGCAAATGGCCACCGGTCAACAAGCCAATGAGCATTCGCCCCACCAAGGCCTGCTGCCCAACAATCGTCTTTCCCATCTCGTCTATCAAATGACGAAACGGCTCACTGGCTCGTTCAATTTGTTCTGCATCTAATTCAGTTTCTGGCATGCTAATTTCAACGTAAAAATAATTGGACTGCAAAGGGTCGCGGTACAACCCGCGCCCGTTCACCCGTAGCAAAGCATTGGCACGGTCCCGGGCAACAAGCACAGGCTGCCTTCCTGCCGGCCCTGGCACCCAATCAGCCCTGGTCCTGCAGACGGGAAGGAGGATCATGGAGACCGCCTGTAACGGCCACACCATGCTGGTACTGGCTACCACCTTCCGCCTTTCCGGCCCATTGAAGACTGGCCATCCAAGAAGCGTTACGAATCCAATCCCCTGGTTGGTTCATACCCTGTTCCAATCGCCAACTCATTAAGCTAGCAACTCTCACCCCCGGTCGGCTAGTGCGATCCGCAGTTGACCTACTAGGCCCCTGCCTGTTAATCGCACATTCAGCGAAGTGTTGGTTCCTTGCTCTTTCGGCAATCGAATCGCGGATCGCGGATGAGACGAAGCATTCTGCTTAACGCAGCCCCGCCCCGTTTTATCAGAAAATGTTCATCGCAGCCCAGGCAAGAAGCCGCCCGATCTACCTCGGTTGAAATCACTGGTGAGAGCTACGCCCCTGCCCTACCGCCTTTCTTCCTTCGCATATCACGCGTTGTGGTTGGTTCCTGCGCTGATTGTTCTGCCTGGCCTGAGCGGATGCCGCGGAAAAACTCGCGATGATTTTTATCGCCAAAAAATGGCCAGTGAGATTCGCGTGCTGGAAGATCAACTGTACGCGGCAGATTACGAAAATCGCGTCCTGCACGAAAAATTGGAACGGCAACGGAACTCCCGAGACCGGTCCGCAGAATCGAGCTCGCCTGTTCCCTCGCGACGCTCGACTCCGAGTCCGAATCGGGCCAACCCCACCGTTCCGGGTGAGCCTGATATCGAGATCCTTCCGAACGCGATTGGTTCGCTGACAGACGAAGGAGAACTCGAACTACCGGAGGTTTCTCCCGGCGAGGCAACCTTGCCATCGGATCTGGCTCCGATGATTGATCCTGGGCAAGAAGCCGGAAATGGAACCAGCGCCCAGAACCTGCCGGAAGTGCCTCCGAGCGAACCAACTCCACTGACCGCCCCTCACCGTGGCTTCGAACCGACGGATCAGCCAGCAAAACAGCCGTCGCCCGAAAAAAAACCAGAGCAACCAGATATCGACCTATTGCCAGCTCCAGGCGGCCCCGAACCTCCCGGCAAAAACGACACCGATCCGGCGGGAGTCGTCCCCGGCGAGGTTCTACCTCCCCCCGAAAATCCGGAACTCGATCGACCCCCCGGTCAAATTGAACTCCCCGATTCAGTCCAGTCGACCAACGAAATCCCCACGGGATTACGAATCCACCCAAGTCTTTCCGGGGGACACCACATCGATGAAGAAAACGACGGAGTAATGATCGTGGTGAATGTCATTGATCAACTGGGAAAAACCATTGATGTCTTGAAATTCGATATCGATGGCGATTTATCGATCGTTGTCCTGGACCCGAAGCGGGAACCCCATGAGGCAAAACTGGGACGTTGGGATTTCAAGGGATCTGAAATCTCTGCATTCGTGCGAAATCAACCGATCAGCGGCTTGCACGTTCCACTGCAATGGAAGAGCGAAAGACCACTCGGAGAGGAAGTGATCGTCCACGTACGACTTCGCGGCGAAGAAGACGAAATGCGATGCGAACATCGAATCTCGATCAAACAACCCTCCGTTATGGCACGCTGGTTGCCGCGGGGCGCCGAGATCAAATAGTCGGATCCACCGTGGTCATTCGGTCAACCCATTCGCAAGTCATCAAGCTGCTATCACTGCTGTCCACCACCACGTTGTCCAAATTGCCAACGCTCCGTGTAAGCCTACTGCTCCGTCGAGTAAGATTGCACGAACCAGATGGTAAAGACGCGGCCCGGTGAGGTGAAAGGAAACCCATAGAGTCGGCTTCGATTATCACCCGAGCGACGAGGCGATGAGCATTCCGACGCAAACATGCAACACGATTGATGGGCAGAGCGATTTTGTTTCACTGTATTCGACTGACTGTTTTATTTTCATTTGATCGTCTTAGCAGACTGGCCCACCCTAGCTGACTCTCTCTCCGCCACCCTCGCCACTCACTCTTTCACACAAACAAGATGATGCAGTCTATCAGTTTGGTCGGTGGCTCAGTGATTTTACCGGACCGCATCCTCCCCAACGGGATCGTGGTGTGCCGGGGCAGGCAGATCCAATACGTGGGGCAAGCAACCAGTCGGATCCCCAAGACATCCAAGGTCGTACCGGTTCGAGGCAGCTATATCTGCCCAGGGTTCATCGACATTCACATTCATGGCGGCGGCGGATCCGACTTCATGGATGGTGACGTCCAAGCCGCGATCAACGTCACCCAAGCCCACGCTAGACATGGCACAACGACTCTATTTCCCACCACCAGCACGGGCTCTCGCAAACAAATCGAGGCGATGCTAGACGCTTGCATCCAAGCCCGCGACCAATGGCAGATCGATCACGGCAGTCGCATCGCCGGTGTGCATCTATATGGTCCCTACTTTGCTAAATCAAAAGCTGGCTGCCATAGCGTCAAAGAATGCCGATCACCGACCCCGACCGAAACCAAGACGTACCTCCGCAAAGAAATCGTACGCATCGCCACTTGCGCGGCGGAACTGCCTGGCGCTAAGGCGTTTTATGAAACAGCCAGCAAGCATGATTGTCTGGTCACATGCGGTCACTCTAACTCAAGCTGGCCAGAGATGGAGGCGGCCTTTCGAGCCGGCATGCGGCACGTGGATCATTTTTGGTGCGCCATGAGCAATGTCTCCTCCGTGCGTGGAAGACTTGGCGTGCCGATGCAAGGCAGCATGCTGGAATACGTCCTCGACAACGCGGATATGAGCACAGAAGTGATTGCCGATGGCATGCACCTTGCACCTGAATTACTCCGATTCGCCTGGAAGTTTAAATCTCCGCAACGGCTCTGCCTCGTCACTGATTGCAACCGCGCCTTGGATATGGGCCCCGGCCGATACAGGTTTGGCCCGCAAACTGACGGTGCTTGGTTCAAAAGTGACGGCCAAGTAGGTTGGGCACCGAGTGGATCGTTGGCCAGTGCCGTCACTGGCATGGACCATATGGTCCGGACCATGCACCAAAAGGCCGGGGTTCCTCTGGAAGATGCCGTGCGAATGGCCACACTGACGCCAGCCGAACGTACCTCAATCGACTCTCACGTTGGAAGCTTGGAAAAAGGGAAAGACGCAGATTTGGTCGTGCTGACTCAAAAGTTGAAAGTCAAACAAGTTTACATTCAAGGCGAACGCCTGCGGTGTTGACCGTGGCCATCCAAACGTCGCTTTGACTCCGACGATGCAAAAGTGACCTTTAGAATGATGCTCGAGTACCCCACTGCAGCGCGCCAATTGTCTAGAGCCGCATTTTATTGACGTTCGATCCCTGAGAATCGCTTTGCTGGAGCCTGCCCCTACTACTATCTCAACACGCAAAATCACCAAGCCTACCGATTAACATCTCATTTTTTCGTATCCACGGCAACGCATCCGGAAGTTAGCAGAGAACGATGGCTGAATCACGTCCCACTCAACAGGGCATTCGACCGCACACGCCGCCGGATGGCCAACCTAAACCAAAGAGAGTCAAGCGTCCTCGCCGACGCGGACCGCTAGCAAAAACAGTGATCGCAGCCGCTCAGATTGGAATCGTCCTCTACGTAGCGTTCCTACTTGCGCTGGTGTTGCTCGAAACGCGACTGGTCTACCCCGGCGCTTACCTCGCCGATTCCATGCCCGCTCCACTGAACGCTTCAGCAGGAATCGAAACCGTTGAATATCAGTCGACCGACAACCTACAACTCAAAGGCCGGTTGCTCGAACGTCCAGGCAGCGAACGCTTTGTGTTGATTTTTCATGGGAATGCCCAAAAGGCAATGTGGCTCGATCCTTGGTTGATGCAGGTCGCTGAGGCTTTTGATGCGACCACAATGGTGGCTGAATACCGAGGTTTTGCGGACGACACGACTCCCACCGAAAAAGGGGTCCTGGCAGACTGCTTCGCAGCACGAGACTA
>JAYZAR010000112.1:0-15280 GCA_036339635.1 Planctomycetota bacterium
TGGATATTGCGATGCATCCCCTTTGTTCCAGGGCGAATGGGGTTCGTTACTGCACGCGAAAAGACAAAATGGCGTCTTCGATTTCGAGCATTCCGCCATCAAATCATCGATCGCCTGCATGTCAGGATTTTTGTTGGCAACAGAATATTCGAAGGGGAAAAGATTCCGTGGACCAATGTGGGTCTTGCCAGATAATGCTACTCGGTATCCGAGTGGTTTTAGGTAGTGAGTGATGTTGTTGACGTACCCATAGGTACTGGTGTGGTTGGGGTAGGCCCCCGTCTTTACCGGATATTGGCCGGTATAGATGTTGTGTCGGGTTGGGGAGCACATCGGTGCCGTTTGAAAGCAGTGAGTCATCCGCATGCCTTCACCGGCCAAGCTGTCAATGTTAGGCGTGTCGGCCTGCCCACCGTAACAGCCGATATCCCGAAAGGTGCAATCATCCGCAATGACAAACAGAAGATTCGGCTTATTCGCTGCTTGAGCAAAGCTGGCGAGTAGCGAGGAGACAACGAAAACGGGGCAGATTATCGAACGCATAGCGGAACCTCGATCTTGGCCAGGTGGGAAGCGTGGCTAGCGGCGGCAGGGTGACATCGAAATGTAACAGTTTAGGTGAGACAAGCAGTCTGTGCGCTAGGGAGCAGTAAAACGTCAGACGGAATCATGCAGTCCCGGTAAGAACAAGCGTGCTCAACAGAAAATTCCAGTCGCGATTGGTTGGAGAGTGCGATACGGCGAATGTTTGCAAAGAGCATTACGTCGCGGTGAAACCTTGCTTGCCTGTCATGCCCCCTCCAGGATCATGCTCTTTTATAACCTGAGTCTTTGAAAGCGACCTCGCCCGTCAGAAGACAGGCGATTCTGCGGGAGTTCAGCGACCATTGCGACGCGTCACTCGTCCACGCTGATCACGCGGTTAAGTGAGTACAGCTCTGGGATAAGAACCGAGAATATCTAGTCGCTGGGCTGAGGCGGTTAGTTCATCGATGGCAGTTTGGACGGGTGGGTCATCGCGGTGTCCGCTTAATTCGATGAAGAACAGGTACTCGTTCTTTGTCTCAGGTGCTGGGAAAGATTCGATCCAGGTTAAATTGAGTCCGGATTGCTTGAAGATCGTCATCGCGTCGGCCAGGGCACCGGGGCAATGGCTGACTTGAAACAACAAGGCTGTTTTATCGTCCTCTGTTGGCGAAGGTCTTTCTTTTCCCAGCACGGCAAAACGCGTCACATTGTTTGGATTGTCTTCGATGTTCTGGTCGATCACATCGAGGTTGTAGGCACGACCCGCTTCGATACTGGCGACGGCTGCTACACCAGTTTTTTCTGAGGCGAGTTTTGCGGCTGCAGCTGTGCTGCTGTTTTCGACAACCTTGGCCTGAGGTAATTGACTCGCTAGCCAGTTTCGACACTGGGAGAGTGCCTGCGGTTTACTGTGAACCTCGGTGATTTTTTCACGGGTGGTTCGAGCGAGCAAATTGTGGTGGATTGGTAGCAGAACTTCACCACAGATCTCCATGTCCTGTCGGATAAACATCCCGAGCGTATCGACGACACGTCCATCGGTGCTGTTTTCGATCGGAACTAGGCCAGCGACCATATCGCCGCGAGCAACCGCATCAAACACGGCAGGAATTGATCCGACTGGTGTCAGCGAAACCGCCTCGCCAAAGTATTTTGTCGCGGCGAGGTGGCTGTAGCTATACTTGGGACCCAGAAATGCCACTCGCATCGCTCGGACGGATTCCAGGCAGGCTCCTGATAGGCATTTGAGAAGCTGGGTTTGTGCTTGCCGGCTCAACGCATCGCATGGCGGGCGTGACTGGACGACTTTCTTGATCTCGGCTGCGGCTGCCGCGACTTGGCCTATCGAGCCCTGTTCGAGGCTGCCGGTGAGTTGTTCGACCAAATGCTGTCGAGTCTCTGCGAGCTGCAGGATCTGGAGATCGATTGAATCGATGGAGCGTTGCACATTCGTGTCAGTCATACCAAGACTCGATCGTGGGGGATGGATTTTTGCGATGCTCGATCGGGTCACCGGCGTCTGTCAAATTGACAACCTTCAGCAAACTCGAATTTCGGACGCCAAAACGTCCCTGTCATTTTTGTCTCCATCGCACGCCGTAAGCGGGATTTGACCGGAAATAGCGGCTTTTTGCGAGGGTGTGGGGAGGATTTTGAACGATTCCCTGAATAATCCGGATCGACTGGCACAGGCTTTGCGATTTGTGCCAATTCGATTGTCGGGTGTCGAAAACGACAATCGCCGAAACCAAACCGGCGCCCGATTTTCAAAGTTTAACGTGATTTTGAATTAACAGGATTAGAGAAACACGACTGATTACCCCTTCCTGCCGCGGGAAGGTTCGCTGCAAGCGTTCATCAGTCGTTGACCATAGCTAAACGAAATCGAACATTTGCGCAGGAGAAAAGAAATGGCTCAAGGTGAAAAGATTATTGGTATTGACCTCGGTACCACCAACAGCGTGGTTGCCGTGATGGAGGGTAGCGAGCCCAAAGTCATCCCCAACCCCGAGGGAAACCGCCTGACCCCTAGTGTCGTTGCCTTCACCGATAAAAACGATGTGATTGTTGGTGAACCAGCTCGTCGTCAAGCAGTGACGAATCCCAACCGCACCGTCTACTCGGCAAAGAGATTCATGGGACGACGGCACCACGAAGTCGAATCTGAGGAGAAAATGGTCCCCTACGGTGTCGTCGGGGCGGCCGATGAGTATGTCAAGATCGAGATAGGGGATCACCAGCATACGCCTCAAGAGATCTCCGCGAAGGTACTTCGCAAGCTAAAGGAATCCGCTGAGTCCTACTTGGGACACAAAGTCAACAAAGCCGTGATTACCGTCCCCGCATATTTCAATGACGCGCAGCGTCAGGCGACCAAGGATGCTGGGCAGATTGCCGGCTTGGAAGTTGCTCGCATTATCAACGAGCCAACTGCCGCTGCTTTGGCTTACGGCTTGGACAAAAAGAAGGACGAGAAAATCATCGTGTTCGATCTTGGTGGTGGAACCTTTGACGTTTCAGTCCTGGAGGTTGCTGACAGTGGCGACGAGGAGCAAGAGAGCCGCGTCTTCCAGGTGATCAGCACGATGGGTGACACGCATCTCGGCGGTGATGACTTTGATGAAGCTCTAATCAATTACGTTGCAGACGATTTCAAAAAGGAAAACGGGATCGATCTCCGTGAAGATCCGATGGCGTTGCAGCGTCTGCAGGAGGCGTGTGAAAAAGCAAAGAAGGAGTTAAGCACCCTGCCAGAGACCGATATCAACCTGCCGTTCATCACGGTTTCGGACAATGTTCCTAAGCACTTGACGATGAAAATCACGCGAAGTGCGTTCGAAACCATGATCGATGGTCTCGTTGAGCGGTGTCGTGGCCCGGTTCTCAAGGCACTCGAGGACGCCGGGATGAGCCCTGGCGACATTGATGAGATTGTCCTTGTAGGTGGCAGTACTCGAGTTCCGAAAGTTCGCGAGCTGGTAAAATCAATTTTTGGCAAAGAGCCACATCAGGGCGTCAATCCTGATGAGGTGGTTGCTGTCGGTGCTGCGATTCAAGGCAGTGTGCTATCGGGAGACCGTACCGATGTTCTGCTACTGGACGTTTCACCCCTGACTTTGGGGATCGAAACCGAAGGTGGCGTGATGACTGCTTTGGTGGAGCGGAACACGACGATTCCCGTCGAGAAGAAAAACGTTTTCAGCACGGCTGCCGACGGTCAAACCGCGGTCACGGTGCGAGTTTTTCAGGGTGAACGGAAAATGGCCACCAGCAACCGGTTGCTCGGTGAGTTCAATCTCGAAGGGATCCCGCCGCAGCCTCGAGGGGTACCGCAAATTGAGGTCAAATTTGACATCGACCAGAACGGGATCGTGTCAGTCTCGGCGAAAGAACTGAAAACAGGGAAGGAAGCTTCGGTGACGATCAAAGAAGCGGGCGCACTCAGCGAAAGCGACATCGAGCAGATGCGTAAGGATGCCGAGGCGCACGCGGATGAGGACAAAAAACAGTTTGAATTGGTCGAAGCGAAAAACCGTGCCAGCCAACAGGTTTATCAGCTTGAAAAGCAAATGACTGAACATGCAGATAAACTGTCCGAAGCCGACACCGAGCCTATGAATAAGGCAATCGAGAAGGTCAACACGGCCGCGGAGGGGGATGATACTGCTGCGATCAAGCAGGCCTCGGACGAACTCGATGCGGCGGCTACTGCGTTCAGCAAGGTACTATACGAGAAATCGGCAGCAGCCGGCGAAGGTGGCGAGGCACCAGCGGGCGCCGATGCAGCTGATGCCGATGATGACGCGATCGACGCCGACTTCGAAGTGAAAGACTAACGGGGGTAATTTTGACACGATCAGAAAAGGTGGGTGATGATTCACCCGCCTTTTTTTATGCCTGAAGTGAGCGCATGGCCCAGGAGTTGCATCGCTCGATGGTTGAAGGAGAACACTGCCATGACTTTTCGATTTGACCGTTTAACGACCAAAGCTCAATCACTGGTTGCCGAGGCGCAAGCCCGTGCTGCCTCCGCGGGCAATCCCGAGATAAGCCCACTCCATTTGCTTGCAGCGATGCTTGATGAATCAGATGGAATCACGCTGCCGCTACTCGACAAAATGGGGGTTGATTCCGCGAAACTGAGTGAGTTGGTGGCGAGCGAGATTTCACGTTTGCCAGTCGTTTCCGGCGGTCGGCAGCCGGGGATTTCAGCGGAGCTGCAACAAGCTTTTGATGCTGCTGCGGCATCCGCTGAAGCTTTGAAAGACGAGTACGTGAGCACCGAGCAATTATTGCTTGGCCTAACACGGGCGGAAAGCAAGGCGAATAACCTGCTAAAAGTTCTAGGTGTTCAGGAAGACGACGTTTTGAAGGCGATGAGTGAAGTTCGCGGGTCCGCTCGTGTGACTGACCAGAACGCCGAGGATACCTATCAGGCACTCGAAAAGTTCGGGATCGATCTGACGAAGTTGGCAGCAGAGGGAAAGCTCGACCCGGTGATCGGTCGCGATAATGAAATCCGCCGAGTCGTTCAGGTGCTTTCCCGACGAACAAAGAACAACCCCGTGCTAATCGGTCAGCCGGGCGTCGGTAAGACGGCAATCGCCGAAGGGCTTGCCCTGAGAATTTTTGAAGGTGACATCCCGCAGAGCTTACAAAACAAGCGTGTGATCTCGCTTGATATGGGAGCTTTAGTCGCCGGGGCAAAGTTTAGAGGTGACTTTGAGGAGCGTTTGAAGGCTGTGCTCCGTGATGTCAAGGACAGCGACGGGCAAGTTATCCTCTTCGTAGATGAGCTTCATCTAGTTGTTGGAGCTGGGAAAGCGGAAGGTTCTGCCGATGCCGCTAATCTTCTCAAGCCCGAGTTAGCGCGTGGAACACTCCGTTGCATTGGGGCGACTACACTCGATGAATATCGACAACACATCGAAAAAGACGCCGCCCTGGAGCGTCGCTTCCAGCCAGTTTACGTTGGCGAACCCTCAGTGGATGACACGGTCGCGATCCTCCGCGGGCTGAAGTCACGGTACGAATCACATCATGGTGTTCGCATTACCGATAGTGCATTGGTCGCGGCTGCCAACTTGTCTAACCGCTACATCGCAGACCGGTTTTTGCCAGACAAGGCGATCGATTTGGTGGATGAAGCAGCAAGCCGTTTGGCGATGGAAAAAGAAAGTGTTCCAGAGCCGATTGACCGAGCACAGCGTCAATTGCGGCAGCTCGAATTGGCTCATCGACAACTGGTTGACGAACAGGAAGAGTCGGCCGTGGCGAAGCGTAAAGAAGTCGAGCAGGAAATGGAAAGCGTCAACCAGGAACTCGCCAGTTTGCGGGAACAGTGGGAAACCGAAAAGATCGGGCTGGATGATGTTCAGTCAATCCGGCAAGAGGCGGATCAGTTAGCCCATCGCTTTGCCGCCTTAGATGCGGAAGCGAAGCAAAAGCAATTAAGTGGTGAAAATCCTGAAGGTCTCTACCAGGAAATGCTTGATGTTCGTGCTCGGCAAGCCGAGCTGGAGAATCGGTTAGCGGAACTGGAGGCGCGTGAACAGAAAGCAAAATCAAGCCACGAGGCGGCAAATGATCCTTCCGATGAGAAGCGGCGACTGCTAAGCCGTGATGTCACCGAAGATGAGATCGCTGAGGTCGTCAGCAACTGGACTGGCGTACCGGTCACGCGTATGCTCGAAACCGAGCGTGCTAAGTTGTTAGTGATGGAAGATCGGTTGCATCATCGGGTGATCGGACAAGAGGAAGCGGTGGCTGCCGTTTCCGATGCTGTCCGGCGAAGTCGTAGTGGCTTGCAAGATCCGGATCGTCCCATCGGGTCGTTTTTGTTTCTCGGTCCAACCGGTGTCGGTAAAACAGAGCTTTGCAAATCGCTTGCGCAGGTGATGTTTGATGATGAATCGGCAATGGTGCGAATCGACATGAGCGAGTTTATGGAACGTCACAGTGTGTCGCGGTTGATTGGAGCCCCTCCCGGCTATGTCGGCTATGAGGACGGCGGGAAACTGACCGAGGCGGTGCGACGCAGGCCATATTCCGTTTTACTGCTGGATGAGATGGAAAAAGCTCACCCCGATGTCTTTAACATCTTGTTGCAAGTACTGGATGATGGTCGCTTGACCGATGGACATGGTCGAACCGTTGATTTCAGTAACACCGTGATCGTGATGACCAGCAACGCTGGGAGCCAGGTGATCCAGCAGGTTAACGAAGAAGGTGGGACGGAAGACGAGATACGTGAGGCGGTTCACGAAGCTTTGAAGGCACGGTTTCTGCCTGAGTTTCTGAATCGAATTGATGATATTGTGATCTTTCATCCCCTTGACCAAAGTGAAATTCGCAAAATTGTCGCTCTGCAGTTACAGATCCTCGCCGGTCGGTTGAACGATGCTGGTTTGGAGTTGTCTGTCAGTGAAGCTGCGATCGACGAAATAGCATCGGTCGGATACGACCCAACCTACGGAGCGCGACCATTGAAGCGTGTGATTCAAAAACGGTTGCAAAACCCACTTGCGACTTCAATTTTGAAGAACGCGTACGAAGAGGGAGCAACCGTGTTCGTCGATTTTGACGGTGCGGAATTTACCTTTTCTGGCCAACCGCACTCGATACCCATCGGTTCCTCAGTGGGCTGATCGGTAGCTGGAACGTGGTTATGAACTGGTTCTTTAGGACCTGTCAGGCCGTTGGGTGGTGAGCTCTATCAACCGGTCATGCCCGTCTTTTGATTGGAAAGCCTGGATTGCTCGAGACGATTTGCAGTGCGGGCGGCCGTCTCCCTCGGCTTGTTTCGAAATCTTCGGGTAGTGGGGCTTCCACTTCACGTTTGCTGTCAGCCATTGTTAAAGGAAGTATGCAATGGGAGACGCGGCTTTGGGTCGACTTTCCTAGCGGACTGGTCCGAATGAAAGTGAAACGCCGAACCCGGGGAGTCGATTCAAATTTGTATCAGCGACGTTCAGCTTCTCAATGCCTTGGGGATTCTTGGCTCTTGGTTGGATCGATGGTGGAGGCTGGGACTCTAAAAACTCCTGATTCCTGGCTCGATTTCGCACGGCCCAGTTCAGGAAGGCCTGGAGTCTTCGTCGCTGTTAATGCTACCTCTCACGAGTGTGTTGGCCAATCACCGGTCACTTAACTGAGGGCTTTGCGTCCGTTCGAGAGTCGTTGCGCTTCATTACGTGTTGACAGGCTACCCGCGGCGACTTGCATTCTTGCTATTTGCAGGTGCGGTGCAGCGTACGGAACGGTGTTTTTAAGCACTGATGGGGGCTTCGTACTGGTTTGCACCGTTCCGAACCTCGGTCACTGGCATATAATTCTCTGTATACTGAGCGGTCTAACTGAATCCAATGTTTTGGCTTCCGGATTCCCATCTGACAGCTCCGTTGAATTCATTTCTGGCAGCAGAGATTGACATTCTTTTATGCGCATTCTAGATCTGATTTCGCCGAAAGACTTGACGCGGGTTGCCAAGCTACAGCTGTTGGCACGGCAGGTCGTCGAGGGGTCTTGCTCGGGACGGCATCGGTCGCCGCATAAAGGGTTCAGCGTCGAATTCAAAGAACACCGCCCGTATGTTCGTGGCGATGAGTTGCGTAGCATTGATTGGAAGGCATTTGCGAAGAGTGATCGGCTTTACATTCGAGAATTTGAAGAAGAGACAAACCTGCGTTGTACGCTTTTGGTCGATCGGAGTGGATCGATGCGTTACGGGGGTGAACGAGCCGGTCTGACCAAATATGACTACACACAGCAACTTGCCGCCTCGTTGGCCTATTTAATTTTGGGTCAGCAGGATGCGGTTGGGATGGTCACGTTTGACGATCAGCCGCAAGATCAAGTGCCAGCGAAAAGCCGACCTTCACATTTGCGTGCTCTGCTGTCCGCGTTGGTTGTTGACGGTTCAAAACGCGAAACCGACTTGGGCGGCGTCTTCCACACCATTGCGCCGAAATTAGGTCGTCGTGGATTGGTCATCATTTTGTCCGACGCGATGGGGGATGTTGCTTCAATGGCTCGCGCGTTGGCACAGTTTCGATCCTCGCGGCACGAGGTTCTGTTCTTTCAAATTCTTGATCCAGATGAGCTGGATTTCCCGTTTTCGGGCCGGATTCAGTTTCGCGATCTCGAGAATGCTAATCGTGAGCAAACAGTGGATGCCCAAACGCTACGGGATGCCTACTTAGAGCGGCTGAAGCAGCATGATTCCGATTTGCAGGATGTTTGTCGCCGCCACCGCGTCGATTTAATTCGGATCACGACTGATCGTCCTTTCGCCGATGCATTGCATGAATATTTAGCCTTGCGGAGGCGAATCGCGTGACGCTGCTGAATGGAATTCTTGCACTTGGCGCGCTGGCGTTCACGGTGCCGTTAGCGATTCACTTGTTGTTTCGCAGTCGTTTTCGTACCGTGGAATGGGGTGCGATGCATTTGTTGGATGCCGTCGTTCGAATAAATCGACGACGCGTGCAGTTGTTGCATCTGTTGCTCTTGCTAGTGAGATGTTTATTGCCCGTCTTGTTGGCGTTTTGCTTGGCTAGACCACTGTTGACCGGATTTGAGTCTTTGCCCGGCGACGCACCGCAATCGATCGTTTTAGTGGTCGACGACAGCCGTAGTATGGCGGTTCGTGATTCAAGTGGCTTGAGCCGGCTAGATCGTGTGAAGCAGGGATTCGATGACCTGTTGGCGGGTCTATCACGTCGGGATGAAGTCATTTTGATTCGGTCGAGTCAGGTCACGTCGACGCCCGAGTCGGGGAGCGCGCAGAGTGCGTCACAGTCGTTGCAGCAGATACGAGCTGATTTTGGAACCGTCGATCTGGGGCGAATGATGCAGTCTGCCGTCGAGGCGGCCGACGCCGCTGCACACTCTCAACGCCGCATTATCGTGGCCTCGGATTTTCAGACGCAACTAGTTTCTGACGCTGTCGTTGAATCGCTCTCGCGAATGACCAGTCGTATCAAGGAAAAAACGATTCGGCCTACGGTGAGTTTTTGGAATCTTGGGGGTGAATCTGACCAGTTGCAAAATGTATCGGTCGACTCGGTGAAAGTTGATTCGACTGCCGTCGTTGCTGGGCGTACTGCCGATTATTCTGCTGAACTGCGCAATGCCAGTGACCGCCCTGTACGCGATTTGCGGGTTGTCTGGGCAATTGATGAAAAGCCCTTGGCACCGGTACTAGTCAATATCCCGCCACGATCATCAGTCACAAACCGATTGAGTCGCTCGATCGACGAAGCAGGCGTCCATCAAGTTTCGGTGGCAGTTGAGCAGGGGGATGCCTTAGTTGAGGACAATCGACGAGCCATTGGTGTCGATGTCATTCGTGAAGTACGGGTGCTGATGGTTGATGGTCAGCCAAGTCCGCGGCCACTGCAAGGCGAAACAGATTTTTTGGCGATTGCTCTTAGCCCGTTTGCCTTTGGTGGGGAAGATCAGCCTGATGCGGTTCGTACGACAATGGTGAACTCCAGTAAAATTCTCGGAGTGATCGAATCCGATCCGCCTGACGTGATTGTGCTGGCCAACGTTTCTGAATTCTCAAATACCGCGAGATCAGCCGTCGCTCGTTTCGTTCTCGACGGGGGCGGGTTGATCCTGTTTGATGGTGACCAAGTGAACCCAGACGTTTACAACAAGTCGTGGCGGTGCGACGCGGGCAGTTGGACGCTGCCAGGTACTTTGGGGCCAAGGGTTGGATCGGCCTGGGAACCCGAGTCTGGAGCCGAAGTGGGAACGTATCCTGTTGGGGATCGCAATTCACAATTCTCACCATGGGATGTTTTAGGGAAATCGGATCAACGCCCGTTTGTTGATTTTGAGGTGTCTGCCTACCGCAGTTTAGGCATTTCGCAAGAACGAACGGATGGGGACGCGCCGACGATTGTTTTACTGTCGCTGGCGAACGGTGATCCTTTAGTTCTGTCAGCAAGACGTGGGCAGGGCACCGTGGTGCAGTTTTCAATCCCCTGTGACACGGGATGGAGCAATTTACCGACACGGCTGGTGTATCTCCCGATGCTCCAGCAATTGGTGCTTGACTTAGCCGGCTCTCGAAGGAAGACAACGCTTGACGTTGGCGAAGAAATCGTTGTCTTGATGAGCGACTTGACCACTTCGATCCCTGACGACGCGACGCGTGACCCAGATCAGAAAAACAGTTTGAGCGTGAAGTACCCAGGGGGTACAGAGGAATTGCTGATACCAACAAAGGGAACATTATCCCAAGTCGTCGCAAAGACAGATGTTGGGCCGGGGCTTTACCAGTTCATTCATCGCGTTCCGCTGGAGGATGAAGAACCACTCGTGAAGCGGGTAAACCGAGTCGTCGAAGTTCCGTCGGTCGAGTCCGAGTTGCGGGACGTAGAGGGCACGCGACTGAAGTCGGTCGCAGCGAGCTTAGATGGAAAGGTGTTCGAGGACCTGAATCAATTACAGCAAGATGATCAGACCCGACGATACGGTCGCGAGATTTGGCGTTGGTTGTTGGTGGGGCTCTGTTTGGCTTTGGTCGTTGAGTTGTTGCTGCAGCAGATCGCGGTCCGTGTTTCGACCGGGAGGGCGGCATGAGTGGATCGCTCCGATTTGCTGGCGATGTCTCGCCTTGGCTTGTGCTAGCGGCGGCGCTGACTGCCGCGATCGTCGTGACATGGTTCTATCTCCGAGAGAGTCGTCAGGTCGCATCACCCTACAATTATTTATTGCCTGGTTTACGAGCGTCGGCGGTCGCTTTGGCGATCCTGATTCTGGCTGGTCCAGTCTGGCATCGCAGTCAGGTGGTTGGAACGCTGGGAAGCGTTGTGTTTGCCATTGATGCGTCAAAAAGTATGGCGATCAATGATTCGAGTGGATCCAATTCAAGTCCCAATCGGTTGCAGCGAGCTTTGGGTTTACTGGTTGGCGAGGGAGAGCGAGTTGGCTGGTTGGAAGACCTGGATCAATCGCATCACGTCGATGTCTATGCTTTCACCGAAAATGATCCAGTGATGGTCTGGACCAATCGTGATGGTGATGAGGTTCCGGCCGCTGTTTCACTCACGCCTTCAGGAGAACGCTCGGATTTGTCATCAGCCATGCGTGCAGACTGGCCAGTGAGTGGTGCCGCCACTGCTACTGAAGCGACGAAAGAAAATGTCGGGCGGTCTGCTTTTGTTCTGCTAAGCGATGGTCGTGACAACACGGGAACGTCGCCCGTTGATGCAGCTCAACGATTGTCCGAAAACGGAACGAGGGTCTACGCGATCGGATTGGGCTCTGAGGACGAACCCTTGGAAGTTGGAATCGTTGACGTGATTCGACCAGATACCGTTGCTTCGGACGGGGAGTTGGCCGGGGAAATCTTGCTTAGTCAGTTTGGGATGAAGAATGAGTCAGTGAACGTCCGCATTGAGTCAGGCGGCGAGATAGTTTGGCGACAAACCGTCGTGGTTGGAGCGGGAAGTCAGCAGAGAGTGCCATTTAGGATTGAAATCGAGCCAATCGTGCAACGCCTGTCGGAACTTTCACCGCGGGGCGTCACACGCAGCACCGTGGTGATGGATTTGCGAGCGATGATCGAGCCGACAAGCGGCGACACAAGTGAGAGCAACAACGTGATGCCATTTCGCGTCGCAGCCTCCACTCGAGACCGCCGCTTGCTGATATTGGACGGCTCTAGTCGATGGGAAACGAGGTACATTCGCAATCTGTTTGAACGGGATCCAGGTTGGGTGGTCGATACGATCTTGTTCGGTTCTGGCACCGACATGGAAGAGTTGCAACGGGGTGAAGAATCGGGCGAGTTTCCAGACTCACAGCGTGTGATCGGTCAATACGATGCGATCTTGCTTGGGCAGATTCCTCCGAGTCAGATGACTGCGGAAGACTTGGATTTGATCCGCCAATATGTGACTCGCGGTGGTGGCTTGATCGTATTAGATGGACACTATGGCCGAATCCAAGAATTAGTTGAGAACCAGCTCAAGGATCTGATTCCCGTCATCTACCTCGATGAACCACGGCTAAAAGTAACTTCGTTGCGTCCCACTCGTTTGGGGATGGAGCATCCGGTTTTGAATTTGTGGGGAGAGCAAGAGCAAGTTGCCGAGTTGTGGCAGAGTTTGAAACCGCCGACGTCAGCGCCACGCGTCCAGGCGCAGGCTGACGCGGAGGTTTGGGCTAATGCGGTTGGTGGTGATCAGCAGGAGTCGCCTTGGATGGTTGCTCGCCTGTATGGGGCTGGCCGCGTGTTCTATCTCTCTACCGATCAGACTTGGCGTTGGCGTTATAAGGTTGCCGATCGATTTCATGCTCGGTTTTGGAATCAATTGCTCAACGCAGTGATGCAGCCGCCCTATTCAGCCAGCGATGAATTCGGTGCCTTGGGGACGGATAAGATCGAATACGATGCTGGGGAGTCATCCACGATTCGGGTTCGCTTGCAAGGCGGAGAAAGCAATCCCATCGGTGACGCCACAGTCGATGCAATGTTGGTCGCCGATAACCACGTGGTGGCCACGGTCCCGTTGATGGTGGATGACGCAGCACGGGGAACCTATCAAGGCCAGACGCCGGCACTCCCTATCGGAGCCTACGAAATTCGTGTGCGGGCGAGCGGTTTTGACGCGACCGCACTTCAGGCGAGTACTCCGATTTGGGTCGGCGAACGCGACACGATGGAATTGAATCGGGTAAGTTTGGATCCCAACGGCTTGCGACAGATCGCTGAAGCGGGTGGAGGCAAATATTTGCACGAATCCTCCGCTGATGAACTATTGAATTGGGTGGAGCCACTTTCATCAGGACGAGTGGTTGAATCCGATACGTTGGTATGGCAATCGTTCTATTGGTTTTGGACAATCATGTTGTTGCTGACCGTCGAATGGTGGATGCGAAAGAAAGCGGGGTTGGTTTAGCCATGTCAATGATCGAAAATGAAATTGTATTTGGATTGGAATTGGATCCAAAGACTGCCGGCTTATTGACGAGGTTTGCGCGGCGCCGTCGGCGGTTATTGATGTTGCGGGCGATTGCTGCGGGGATTCTCTTCCTCGTCGTATCGATGATGCTCGTGGCCGCCTGTGATTATTTTTGGGTTGTGTCTGATCCGGTCCGGTGGTTGCTTAGTTTGCTGGCCTATGGTGTGGCCGCTGGTGCTATGTGGTGGTTTGGAATTCGCCGCGTTGGCAGTGGGGATCCGCGACGCTTGGCGCGACAACTTGAAGCGGTTGACCCAACCATGCGGGAAGACTTGCTCGCTGCCGTTGAGCTAGCGGATCCATCTGAGGCAAACGGATCTTTTGGTTTTCGTCGCCGTTTGCAACTCAGCGTAGCGGGGCGTGCCAAAGGCATCGACATTGGGCAGTTGCTGCCGTTCGACTTAATTCTTCGCTGGCTGATTGGCGGAATCGTAATGCTTTCGGTCTGCGCCATTTTACTGTTTGTTCCTCGGATGCAATTCGGGCGTCGAATCGCACGTGCGTTGATGCCGGGCTTGGCAATCCAACGTGCCTCTTTAACCAAATTAGAGATCATCAAGCCATCCCCGCCTTCCGGTTTTGTGGCTGAAGGTGATGCGGTCGGCGTCACAGTGCGAGTGACTGGCGCACGTCGCGACGACATCTGGCTGCAATGGCGGACTGACGATAGCGATGGTGAAACGTCGATGACACCTCGTGTGATGGAATCAGAAAAACCAAACGATGGAACGCTTGGCCATCAGGGCATCTTTTCAGCAAATGTTTCGGTTGGATCAATTCCGTTGCAGTATCGCGTTTTGGCAGGGGATGCAATTACCTTATGGCAGGAGTTAAAACCATTGCCGCGGCCGCGAGTTGCCTCCTTTTCAACTAGGTACGTGTTTCCAGAATATGCCGCGTTGTCAGAACGGGTCGAAACCTCTGAACATGGCGATTTGAAAGCACTCGTCGGAACGATGGCGTATGTGACGGTCGATTTTGACCAGCCCGTCATTGACGTCAGCTTACGTTACGGAAGCCAGGGCGCGACCAGCACGCTCGATCCAGTCGAGGGATCGGATCGGTCTTTCTTAGCTTCCATCCCGATCCGCACGCCCGGGACCTACCAGATTCAAGCAGTGAGTGCAGAATCAGGATTGGATAATCCGTTTAGCCCGCAGTATTCCGTGACGCCGATTGTCGACACACCGCCGAACGTGCGGTGGAGTGAATGGATCTCCGAAAGTTTGATTGTGTCCCCATTGGATGTCATTCCCTTGTCCGCCCAAGCATCCGACGATTTGCCTATGGAGCGCGTCATCCATGAATATCAGGTGAACGATCAAGTCGTGCAACGCCAGCCATTGAAGGTTGAAGATTCAGGACGCGAGTTAAATTTAAGTTGGGATTGGGACCTTCTACAGGATTTGGTGGATGGCGATGAAAAAACGAAATTGCGTGGCGGTGATATCGTACGAATGCGGCTGGTCGCGATTGATCGGAATGGGCAGCGTGGGGAAACGAAGTTCGTTGAACTTTTGATTGCTGACGAGGGATTTGATACCAAGCGACATTTACGGTTATTGCAGATACGTCAATGGGCTGAATCGGTTACCGAATGGACTGATCGGTCGTGTGAGTTGATGAACCAGATGAAATTGTCGGCGGAGACATCCGATTGGCAAACGATCAATCGGAATGTTGAAGATGGCTTGGCGATTGTTGCTGACTTCGGTGAGCTTGAGAATTTGACTCGTGATACGCTTGCTGGCTCTCGCTACGAAGCGGAAGCA
>JAYZAR010000113.1:0-59877 GCA_036339635.1 Planctomycetota bacterium
CGCCGGCAAACTTAAATGCATTGCAATGACGTCCGAAAGGATGCAGTACGACGGTGTTCTCTGGCGTGTATTGGCCAGCTTTACTCGTCCGCTCGATCAAAAATGGTATCTCAGTTTTACTGTCGCCCCGTCCATGCAACCAAACATCCAATCGATAGGGATCGCTATCAGGACGAAACCCCGCAGGCAGAACCACCCCGACCGGTTGAACCGAATCATCGATGCGAGACCTAAATCCACCGACCACCGTTTGCACTTCTTCACTCTTTGACCGGTCCCACCCAAGCCACGCCATGCGATTATTGGCTTGCGGCAAACTTGCCAGGCGACGCTCCGCCTCATCAAGCAACGCAACCGCCTGCTGTGCCTGCTGCGGTTCGTAAAAGAGGTTTTGCTCCAGGGCAAGATCAACAGCTCGAACCAAGACTTTCACATCAACCAGCCAACCAACTCGGTGATCGTTCGATGGACGGTACGATTGCAGCTTTGCTTTGATCCCGTCGACACGGGCTTGCAGGTCCTGCTGTATTACCACATCAATTTCGATGCCTGGTGGGGGCAGCAGCTTGTACGTCTGGGAGAGGCAGGAATGAGCAATCAGACAGAGAACAGTTGCCAGCACATGTCTCATCAAACTAATTCTCCAAATAAGCTGCATTGATCATCGAGAAAATGTGAATCAACGTTTGACAAGTTCATCCGCGAACGATGGATCAATGACACTCGCAATCTCGCTTTCAGGATCTAATAGCAAGCCTAACTTCTCTGGTAGACTCTCAAGCAACATAGCCCCCTCGACGGTGACTCCATCGACACTTTCCTCGTCACCGAACAAATCGGGCTGATCTGTAACGAAAGCGACTGCAGATTCCTTGGTTGTGAATGCCACCAGTGCCTCGAAGTCTCCAATCTGGGCGGTCATGGCTGCAACCTGATCGCCGTCCTCGGGCTCGTCCTCCGAGGATAGGCTAATCACAAAAAAATCGGTTTCGAGCATCAACGAACGGACTTGCGAAGCATCTCGATTGGCGATGGCATCTATAAGCGGTAGCTCATTGGACATGGAAGGATCCCGAAACACGTACAAAATTTCCGATGAAGAGGACGGCCGACGAGTATAGCCCACGAAGGCCCACTTTGCTCTCAGTGGTGGGCGACTTTCACCAGGGTGACGACTACAGATTGTCGATAACATTGAACTACCCCCATCTGATCAAACTTGGCCCATCATGCTCGCAAACCGGTTAAACTGTTAGCCCCCCGATCCACTAAGCCATCACACCGCCAATCACTCTGACCTGAACCGCCATGAACCAAGCCCATCCAAATCGACGCGACTTCTTCAAATCATCAGCCGCTGCCGGTGCTGCTATCAGCACTCCCTATTTCTTCTCGAAAAGCAAAACGCTGGCGGATGAGATCAAGAGCAAGAACGACCGTATCACGATGGGTGTGATCGGGGCCGGCGGCATGGCGAATGGAAACATTCGGTCCGCACGGGACTGGATCGACGTTGTGGCAATTTCTGACGTCGACAGCGGACGGGCAGCCAGTTCCAACAAAAACATGAGTGGCGGGAAAGCGGACATTTATGAGGACTACCGCGAGCTACTCCAACGCGACGATATCGACGCTGTTCATGTGGCAACCCCTGACCACTGGCACACCAAACCGGTTATCGAAGCGATGCTAGCTGGCAAAGACATTTACTGTGAAAAACCGTTAACCTTGACAATCGATGAAGGAAAGTTGATTCGCAAGGTTCAAAAAGAAACTGGTCGTGTTGTTCAAGTTGGCACGCAACAACGCAGCACGTTCAATTTGTTCGTCAAAGCGATGGCGATGGTTGCCGAGGGAAGAGTCGGCAAGATTCGAAGAGTACAAGCGGCGATCGGAGGTGCTCCAACCAGCCCGTCGATCCCGACAGCTTCGACACCCGAAGGTTTGAATTGGGACCGCTGGTTGGGCCCCGCGCCGAAAGTTCCCTATCGACACCTGCCGCCAAAGAATGGCCGCGGACGTGGCAACTCCAATTGCCACTATGAATTCCGCTGGTGGTACGAGTACTCCGGTGGAAAACTGACAGACTGGGGCGCCCACCATGTCGACATTTGCAACTGGGCGCTAAAGCTGAACGGACAAACAGGCGGTCCTACCGCGATCAGTGGCACCGCGGAGCATCCTGTCACCTACAAAAACGGCTTTCCTACCGCAACCGATCGCTACAACACCGCTAACAAATTCCTGTTCACTGTTTCCTACCCGGGAGGAACAGAGATGGTGATCCGCAACGACACGGACAATGGAATTCTGATTGAGGGCGACCGAGGTCGTATCTTCGTGAATCGCGGAAAATTGATTGGTAAGCCAGTCGAAGACCTCGCCGACAACCCACTGCCCGAAGATGCCATCTCGAAGGTCTACAAAGGGCTGCCGATGGAACGGAATGAACGGAGCGCTCATTGGGCTAACTTCTTGCACTGTGTACGCGAACGAAAAGAACCGATCTCGGACGTTCACACCCACATGCAGATGCTGAATGTGTGTCACCTTGCGGGAATCTCAGCACGCTTGGGACGAAACCTAAGATGGAACGACAGCACCGAACAGATCGTCGACGATGACGAGGCGAATGGCTTCTTAGCTCGCTCCTATCGGTCAGGATACGAAATCGAAATGTAGAAGATGACGCCCGCGTCATCCCCTTGCATCTCCACGACGGCGAGCGACCTATACTCGCAGGTACGGATGAATACAAATTGATACGCCCAAACGATATCACGCTCAAAAGAGGCAAAGAGCAGAGACCTGAGCTCGCCGCTGGTGTTTAAAGGCTCTGTCATTGATGCGAGAACCACCTGCCTTTAATTTGGCAGAATTTCTCGATTTACCTACAATATGGCGGCCCCGCCGTGGCGGTCACCCCCTCCATCTTCTTTCCGAGGTTTCTGGCATGAGCCAATCCGCATCGATCAACCGACGTAAGTTCCTCGAATCCAGCGCTACCGCTGCCGCTGTTCTGGCGGGTGGTTCCGCGTTCCACCACAACGCCTATGCCGCAGAGGCAACCACAAAGCCAACAGCCGAAACCGTCGTCGGACAGCTGTACCAGACGCTGAATGAGGCGCAACGGAAAGTGGTTACCTTTGACTGGGATCACAAAGATCCTAAACGCGGTCTGCTACGAAACTTCGTTGCCAACAACTGGAACATTACCAAGCCCGAAATCATCAGTGATTTTTATTCTGATGAACAGCGTGAGCTGATTACCAAGGTGTTCGAATCAATCGTCCATCCGGATTGGCACGAGCGTTATTACCAACAGCTCGAAGACGATGCCGGTGGATTTGGCAACGAACAATCGATTGCCATTTTCGGAAAGCCCGGGGATGGAAAATTCGAAATGGTCATTACCGGCCGACATATGACCCTTCGCTGTGATGGCAATTCCGCGGATCACGTTGCTTTTGGTGGCCCGATTTTTTACGGCCACGCACCTGCATTCAATGAAGGCAAAGACCACATCGACAATGTTTTCTGGAATCAAGCGGTTCAAGCAAACAAGCTTTACCAGATGCTCGATGGCAAGCAACAGAAAGAAGCGTTATTGGCCAAGACTCCGCGCGAACAAGCCGTCGCTTTCCGCGGACCTGGCGCGAATCTCCCGGGATTACCGGTCACCGAGATGTCTTCCGACCAAAAGGAGCATTTGCAGAAAGTTGTCGCGACTTTACTTGAAATGTACCGCACGAGCGATCAAGCTGAAGCGCTGGCGTGTCTGAAAACCCAGGGCGGATTGGATCGTTGCTGCCTTTCTTTCTATAGCGATAATGATATCGGCAAAGACGGCGTCTGGGATAACTGGCGACTCGAAGGTCCTTCGTTTGTCTGGCACTATCGCGGTGCACCGCACGTCCATGTCTGGGTAAATGTTGCCGATTCGCATAAAGTTGAGTTGAACGCTTAGGTTCGTTCATACTGCGTTTTCGAAGTCCTTAGGAGAATCCCATCATGCGTGCTTTTGTCTATTCCGTCGCTGTATTGGTTGCAGCAGGTGCGATGTATGTGGTTGCAACCACGCCAAACGACAACGCCGACCCTGCCGCCCAAACGGTGGCTGCCGAACCACATGATGTAATGACGGAGCCTGGCACATTGACCCTTAGTGTGCCATCGATGCATTGCGAATTCGCTTGTTTCCCACGCGTAAAAAAATCGATTGAATCGGTGGCGGGTGTAACCGAAGTCGCCTTGGATGAGCAAACGGAAGAGGGAGTTCTTGATAACCGCCAAGTCGTGGTGAGCTACGACGCCGGTTTCGATCTCACATCGGCACTCGCGAACCTCTCCAGCGAGGGCTTCGAAGATGCCGATCTCGTGCAGTGAGCAAGTTGATCTGCGCAGAGCGGAGGCAGGGTGCCGATCATTCCGGGGTTCTGCTGATCGGACATGGCACGCGAGATCCACTGGGCACGCAACAGTTTCTTGAGCTTGGCAAGCGTTTGGTGGATGCAATGCATCCGATCCCAACGGAATCAGCTTTGTTGGAATTTCAGCATCCGACGATTCAAGAAGCCTGGGAATCGCTCGTCAGTCGTGGTGTGCGTCACGTCCACGTCGCGCCGTTGCTGTTGTTCGCTGCTGGACACGCCAAGGAAGATATTCCGGTCGAGATTGAGCGTTGCCGAGAACTCTCCCCCGGTGTCACGTTCGACCAATCGAGACCCTTGTCGCGTCACCCTTCGATCATCGAACTGGTCACAGCACGCCTTGGTGAAGCCCTGCAATTACCAGCCCATCCAAGTGAGCGAACGGCCATCGTCCTGGTTGGCCGAGGAAATCGCGATCCATGTGCGCAGGCCGACATGCAAGTGATGACCGAAGTGATTCGTCACCGCATCGCGTGTGGCGAACTAACGATGGCGTTCTATGCGATGGCCAAGCCCTCACTCCCCGAGGTTCTTGATCGACTAGCATCAACAAGCCGTTTCGATCAAATCTTGGTCTACCCCCATTTGTTGTTTCAAGGTCGTTTGCTGGAAGCCATTGAGCGACAAATTCAAGAGGCTGCGATCCGTCATCCGGACATCGGATTCCTCGCCGCAAAACACCTTGGCCCCGACCCCAGTATCGCCGAAGCGATCCGCATGCGGATCCTGCAGACGATTCCGGTCACTGCCGCTGAATGTCGATAACCGCGTCAGCGACTAAGCGATCTTGGTATTGGGTCAACGAACCTTTAGCGCCACGGAACCAAGTCAGGGCAGGAGCAAGATAATTGGCAGGCGGTAGCATGGGAGGTGATTGCCCACCCCAAGCATCACTGACCCACTGTTCCGTCACTGAGTCGTACTGATACTGACCGCCGAGTGGACATTGCAACCGAGCGCCGAGCACTTGCGTGGCTCGGTCCATTGCCTGGCGAGGCACGACCCTCAGTTGCCGACTCAGTAAGCCGAGAAAATTGGCTCCCGCCAGGCTTCCTTCGCGTGCCCGTTGGTAAAGTTGCTCGTTTACCCAACCTTCAATCCTGCTGTTCCTCAAATTGCCAGCACGAAATCTCACCTGTGCTGAATCCTCCGCATCAATCGCCGACAAGAGTGGCAAAGTCGATTGCAAAACCTCTGGCTGAAACGACAACACACTGTACTGGCCATCAGTGTACCGATAGACGCCGCCCAGTAAGCGACTCATTCCTGGCCCCACAGGCTGACCAACCCCCAGCCCCAACGGCAACCGGTCCAACGCACCCGGCTGCGGCCAAGCACCCAGGTAGCCCGGAACACTGCGCAGGGATTGGTACAGACTTAAGAATCCTTTGAAATCTTCTGGAGGCGGAGGAGTGTTATCTTTAATTGCAGCAAAAAGATGCGTCGGCGGTCCCAACTGAGCGGAAGCGACATGGGCCTGGACCGCGACAATATCGTCTGGGGCGAATTGCATCCCGATTGTCGTCGGCGGTCCAAGTTGCTTTGCCAAAGTTCCATACTTACCTGGATCCCAAGGCGCAATTTCGGCATGCACCGTCACGCGCTCCAGTGAAGGTGAATCGGCAATCACCTCTCGCTGGATACCGATCATGATCGGATCAATGGTTGGGAATCGGGTGGTGTATTGGTCGGCAATTCGGCTGTACCACTCAGCTTCATCCGGCGTGACCGCATCAATCGATGTGTCGGAAATCGGTAAAAAAGTCCCCCGGGCGCCGCGTAGAGTGTCCACCGCCTGAGACCCAAGCGTGATCACACCACTGCCATCTGGACGATCACTAAATCGACTCGGAAGAAATCCCAGATCGATCAACGAGTCAATGCCACGTTGCTCAACCAACTGAGTACTCGAGTCATCCCGGTCGAGCTCTTGTGACGCGGCTAACCGAGCGAGGTGGACCAACGCGATATCGGCATTCGCGTGCGACCGTCTACGCAATTCGATCAGGTACTGAGGAGAAACCAACTCGCGGAGCAGGTACGGTGAGAAGTAAACAAAAATAACGTCATTACGATCCAGGGGCATTAATTGTCGTGACAGTCGAAAAGACGCCGTTTCAGCAAGCGATTTGCTACCTTGGCCGACCCGGAAGAAACGTCGAATCATAGTTTCACTGTTGGCAATCATGATGAAATCACCATCGACTGCCATATAGGATCGGACTCGGTTATCGACACTACTCAATAACGAAACGGGGCGGTCGTCCAGTTTGATTTGCTTTAGCGTGACTTCCCCATCCTTTGCTGCCACACCCGATCGATCGTTATTCAATGAAGTCCGCAACAGGAATATGTTTTTGGCTTGAAGAATTACCCCCATCGACGCACCGTCGCCAAGGAATAAATCCTTCCCCACTAATGCTTGATCTTCAATGACTGTCGGTCCAAGCATTCGCGATAGCTGGGTCGTACGCATACTCAGTTGCCGCTCAACTCGCGCGGCCGATTCGTTCGCCAATCCATTCAACACCAGCATTCGCGAAATATCGCCGCCGTATTCATCTGACAGGTCACGAAACCAGAGATAGTTTTCGAATGATCCGTATCGGATATAAAAAAACTCTGGTGGTATGCGAGTCGCCAAAGGCTCGACAGCGACCTCTTGCAGATTCGGTGCCTCATACAACGGCGCCCAGCGTGGCGGCTCTGGCAATGGGAGCGATGCGACGGGAGGATCTTGCGCCCAACCAATCGCCGATTCCCGAAACGCGCGTTCGACCACTCCCTTGGCCCCACCAATCAACTTGAGCGTACTCAGCAACTCATCTTCGACTGGCGGTGCCTCGATAAACCACTCCGGCAGCGACTGGCCTGTACGACTTGATAACATCGCGAGCAAGTAATTTTCAACTGACGCCGGGTAGTCGGCCAAATCGATCTGACGCTTCGCTGCCTCGGAGTAACTCTTCCACCCTGTGGCAAGCATCGAGGCATGCATGGGGGGATTATTGCTCGGCACGATCTCGTAGGTTCCGAAGCGTTCGTTACTGCCCCCCAACTGCACCCGCAATGGCTCGTCACCAATGAACAAGAACGAGACGCGTCGTGCGATCGTTTGCTGCGGTTCCTCCTCATCATCAGTGAGGTCACGAATGACCGTGCGAACGCGATCCAATAGGCGTCCGGGGCGTTGGTCCGGGCCCCGCGTCGACTCCACATCTGTCCGCAAGTCCTCCGCGATTGGATAGAGGACTCGGCCGGACTGCTCACTCACGTCCAACGCAGGCAGCGGATCGCCCACCACCGGCGGATTGACCGGAATCTCGATCATCGCTACCCCATAGGGCTCGCCCAACGTTGCCGCCACAAAGATTTCCGCACCGCACGCACCCGGTAAAAGAAACAGAGAGACCAGCGCGACCGTACCGAACCAACGTTTGGGAATTGAATGGAGCTGAAACATCGATATCAACTGCCTGCTGAGGTCAAAATGTCTGGAATGGAAGGTTTCTGGGCGGCTGGGGTCGTCAGCCGCTGAAGGACGAGGATAATGGCGGAGCGGATTGCACAGGAGAGGTGCATTATTCAATTCTGGAACTCCTTGGGACAGTCAAATTGTGAAAAGCCCCTCGCGCAGCGGCGTCTTCCAAGCCAAAACAGACAAGCGGTTAGAAGCATTCGCGGAGAGCATTAGCTTCGATCAGCGGCTTTATTGCCAAGATATTCGCGGCTCCATCGCTCACGCCACCATGCTCGCCAATGTCGGCCTGATCACCGCCGAAGAGTTATCGCAGATTGAGGACACTCTGCGAAAAATCGAATCTGAAATCGAGGCGGGAGAACTACCGATCCAGATTGAACTAGAAGACATCCACATGCACGTTGAGCAGGCATTAATTGATCGCTTGGGGGATGTTGGCCGCAAACTCCACACCGCTCGCAGTCGAAACGACCAAGTCAGCACCGATGTCCGACTCTGGATCCGCGATGCGCTCGACCAGATCGACGAATTGCTGCGAGCCTTGCAGCGTGCCTTTCTAGGTCGCTGCGATGCAGATTTTGAAGTGATTTTGCCGGCTTACACCCATCTACAGCGAGCACAGCCTGTTCTAGCGCCACACTACTGGCTGGCCTACGTTGAGAAGTTCGCCCGCGACCGAGATCGCCTGAACGACTGCCGACGTCGCACGAACCAATCCAGCCTGGGGGTCGCTGCAGTCGCGGGAACGACCCTCCCAATTGATCGTGACCAAACGGCAACATTACTAGGCTTCGATTCGGTCACCGCCAACAGCCTGGATACCAGCAGTGACCGTGACTTCATGCTAGAAACCGCATTTGTTCTATCAGTGATCGCATCACACCTCAGCAGCTGGGCTGAAGAATGGATTCTGTGGAGCACAGTGGAATACAACTTCATCAAAATCCCTCAAGCATTTTGCACCGGCAGCAGTATCATGCCGCAGAAAGTCAACCCAGACACACTTGAATTGACACGAGGAAAATCGGCTCGCGTCATGGGCAACCTGCAAACGCTCATGCTTTTAGTGAAGAACCTACCACTGGCCTACAATCGCGATCTTCAAGAAGACAAACCACCGCTGTTCGATTCAGTCGACACAGTCATCGCAATGCTCGAACTGGCGGCTCCGATTGTCGCGGGAAGCGAACTACAAACCGATTCGATCTCTTCTCGGCTGGAACAGGGATATCTCGATGCAACGACTTTGATGGAATGGATGATTCGCAAAGGTATGCCTCAACGAAGGGCGCATCACCTAGTCGGGGCCATCGTCAGCGAAGCAATGGAACGCAAAGTACCACTTGCTGAATTGCCATTGGAAGTCATGCGAGTTCATGCCGAAGAGATCGACGAAAGCGTCTACGAATGCCTTGGCACTGCCAACGCAGTAGCGGCCTTTGTCAGTTATGGTTCAACTGCTCCCGATCAAGTGCGAGCTCAGATCGAGAGTTGGAAAGAAAAGTTGAAGTGAGTCATACCCTCGATCGGATGATTCACCCATGCCGCGGCAAAGCAACGGTAAGACAGCCTTGAAAAATCACCCACTACGCAGAAAAGGATGCTAAGACCTGAAAGATCCATCGCAGCGTGAAAAAGATAAAAGCCAAGGCCGCGACGGTGTAAACGATCGAGGCAACACTAATCCAGACTCTTGTCGCAACACTGTAGTTCGTTTTCCAATAAATCGGAATTCCCAAAAAGCCAACGTGCAGCAGCAATAAAATGATGGCCCACGGACGATCCATCACTTTCATCAGTTCGCTTCTAGGCGGATTCTCATAATTGTCTGCGGCGTTATTCTCAGTCACGGCGATTGAATTTCGGGGCTAGCGGTAGCGGCGGCAGCCAGGCGTTGCTGAGCTTTGCTGACCAACGGCGCGACATTTTCGTTGTTTCCATACAGTTCGAGCACACCATACCAAATCTTACGTGCGGCAATTACTTGGCCGGCGGCGTTCAACTGATCGGCTTCTTCCAGCTTTGCTGTGATGATTCGTGCCGCCTCATCCATTGCCTCGCCTTTGGATTCGATCGCTGCGATCTGACGAACCGCAAGATCGACAAAGGGTCGATACTGCGGATCATCACCCAGTAAAGTGACCATGCTGCGGTACCGGTCGAGCGCTGTCGCTGCATCACCAAAACGCTCAAACTGACTCGCTTCGGCGTACAGTCGCTCACCCTCGTTTTTAAGAGGTAAGTTTCGCTTTAACTTGACTGTCAAAGCACGTTCAGCCTGAATCATCTCAACACGAGCAAGCTGTTCGCGAACCCAACTAGTGTGCTGCCCATCGGGATATTTTTCCAACATCGGCTCCAAGTATCGGGCTTTTGCTTGCTGTAAGGAATTGCGTGTTTCCTCCGCCAACAAGCTCTCCGCCTTCACTTTCATTTGATCTTCACTAAGCGGCCACAAAACGTAGGTAAAGAAACCAATCAACAGTAACAACGCGCTCACCAATACCCAAGGCTTATCATGCCAGACGCTCGCCGTCTGTGGTTCGTCATCATCGAATCCCACCGCATGCCCAAGCAAGACACGGGCTTCGTCTCGCTCCTTCTGGTCATCAACGTTAAGTGGACTAAAACCTTTGCTTGCAAACTCAGTCGCACCCGATCGAGACATCGAGCGTTTTCTTGCCTCTGCCAGTGCTAACTTGACAGCGGACGCGCTAATGGGTCGCGCTTTGGGGTCGACCGCCAACATCTGCATTACCACCTTATCAAGCCAGATCGGACAGTCCAAAACAATCGATGCAGGTGACTTAGTCGTGCCAGGCTCAGCGGGTGACCCAGTGAGCGCATGGTACATCACAGCACCAAGGGAATAAAAATCCGACTGAATTGAGCGTAAAGAGGGTTCCTTGAGTTGTTCGGGAGAAACGTACTCAATCTCCTCCGGATACTGTGGGCGATTGATCTTGAACGGAGTCTCGAAACGATTGACACGAACATCCAACAGCACCGGGCTGAGTCCCGCGAAAATGACTTTGGTAGGATCCACCGCGCCGTGCACGATGTCCCGCTGATGCAAATACTCCAACGCATCGGCGATCGGTTCCGCAAGATCGAGTACGCTCTCCCAAGATAGCACGGACCGTCGATCCATTTGCGCCGCTAACGTTTCGCCCTCGATCAACTCATAGGCCAAGTAGCCATCGGCCTTCTCGAAACCGCCGCCGTAACAGCGAATCACCGATGGGTGATCGAGCTTCTTTAAGCATTCCCATTCAGCGGTAAATTCCTCGCGAGCTTCCGGGGTCGCACCAAACGGCGAGGCAAACACCTTTACAGCGACTGGTCGCTGCAACTTGACATGAATCGCCCGCCACACGTGGCTCGTCGACGGTTGATCTCCCAATTTTGATTCGAGAGCAAGGGGGCCCAGTCGGCTCCGTGGCATGCGAAATTCTCTCCCAACAGAATGATCAGTTCGGCCGAAATTGTATCCTCCAATACTTGCCAAATGCGATTCTGGCGAAATTTCATCCGAACCCTTCGCATTTCACACCAAGCCAATCCCAAGAGATCTGTCCCTGGCAGTGCAACCTGCCGATTTCGCGACCGCTCATTGGCCGTTCCTGTGAGCGATCAATATCGCCACAGTACCACGCAAATCAACTAGACAGCTTCGCAGTATTTCTACCTCTTACGATCCGCTTGAATCGATTTGATCTTCAAGATGAGAAAAGAAAAGTGCTTTGTCACTGCGGTATTTTTCCAAATCACCGTCTCCATTTCGCCAGCGAGCCACCTTCGCTTCTTCGAAACGAATCGCAGTCTCCGCCTTTGTTCGCAACCAATCTCGCAGCCGGATCACCCGCTGCCAGCTAGGCGAGGAATGAATCACTAGAAGAACCCGGTGCGTGGGGTCGGGCTGGTCTGCGGTGAGATACCTAGGCTTGACCAGCCATGAGGCTTCAGGTGCCCAAGTCGGCCCCTCTTCACGACGAAAATTCAAGCCCTCGATCAGTGTTGCCGCCGTATCTAACCCATTGACGTCATCTACCCCGGCAACCAAATCAATGGTGGGCCGCGCGATCAATCCTGAAATCGCCGTGCTCCCAATATGCTCTACCCCAATCACCCAACCCTCAGTGCTGGACAGAATGCTGCTGCGAGTCTGCTCAAACTCCTGCCGCCAGCGCGGATCATAGTGCATCAAACGAACAGCATTCATCGGATTCAGATTTGGATAGAGGAAATTGGTCGGGTAACCGCCGCTGGCTAGCCTCCTGACCGACTCAATACTCTACCCAGCCAGCCACCCCACCAAACGGAAGCTCCCCAATCAACCAGAATTCACCCCGAAGATCGATCCTCCACCAGTCGTACACGATCAGATAAGCCAGCAAATAAACTGACAGCCCAGCAGGATCCAGGCGTTTACTCGCCAACTCAAAACGGACGGAGGGTAGTCGAGTCGATAGGGTGGTTCAGGCTATTCTTCGTGCTCGCGCTCCGCAACGTCGTGCAACGACTCAGCGAAACAAACGCTCAACTGCGTATTCTTGGAATCGCCAGCAGCATCAACCTCGCTAATTTGCTCAACCAAGCTGTCGGCCGGTGCAGTCAACCAAGTCAACCTTCAACCGAGCCGGTGAAGCCTGAGCTCCATTCTTCATTCGTCGCACGGTGAGTCGTTCCAGCGATTCGTCGTGCAGATCATTCATCGGCTCGCAGCCGATTGGCATGCCGCCCCAGCAACAAGGTCTAGGAACCGACGGCGGAGAATACATCAACGTATTCGACAACTCATCAAAGACGCCGATCTACAACGACCGATAATCGGTTCCATTAACGAAAACCCGCTACAGTGACGAATTCAGCTCGCGAATGACACCGGAGTCCGAGCACGATATTCCTTCGTGTCAGAATTCAAGTACACCCCCACTCACCGAGACGCTAATCGATTCCTATCAATCTGCCGCTTGATTGATTGAACGTAAGCAGCATCCGGCGGACAAAGGCGTTCTTACGATACTGTGCATGTCTGACCGTTATCCTTGAGCAAACGGACAGCATTGGATTGAATCTCGATCAGCCGACCAGTCGTACTAAATTGTCCGGTATTGTCGACCCAGGTCCGCGATTGAGTAGCTTCAAATGAAACAACCCGATAAGAGTTGGTCGCACCCACTTCGATTGTCCCCACAACAGTGGAAACCGGCATCGCCGGAACCTGAGATTCCGATTCAATCGAACGATGCTGGCCAAAAATGTCGTCGATCAAAGCAGCGTAATCATCCGCGGGCGTATCTTTCGTATCGGCATCACCGCTATCGGCAGGGCCAAAGAGGGCATCGATCGAAGGCTCTTCGGCAGGAGCTTCAACTACGGCCTCCTTTACTGCAGGAGCCTCGGAAGGCATTACAGCCGGCCGCGACTTTACTGCATCGAGCATTTTTCCGCAGCCGCAAGCTGGTTTGGGCGGTGGACAAATGACCACTTCGCCTGGTGGACGTGCAGGCACGCAGGCTGGCAGGCAAGACTGCTTCAGATTGCATTTCATCCGGTTGAATAACCAACCGGCGGAAACAGGGCTACCGCCCAAAGCGAGGGTCCGAGCAATGAAAAGCGTCCGTTGACAGATTCGATGGACCTTTCGATCGATAAATTTTAGGGACTCCCGCACGGCGGAACCGTGAATCGCTAGATAAATCAGTGAAGAGAGAAGTCAGGAAAGATGGTCGCTGCAGGACGACGATGCTCAGATCTGCATGCCAGTTGTCCAAAAATGTGCCGGCAAGCAGCGATAGATGGCTAAAATACGGATGTCGGCGGACCAGACCCAATCATTACCTAGCCGAAAGCCTGCCGGAAAACTCGCTGCCCGGAAAGGGCGAGGCCAAAAAGCTCGGTTGCCGCCAATCAGCATAATCCGTCAAACTCCAGTTCTCCCATTTGCCGCCCGTCGCGCACGGACACCGTTTTTCCCGGTAAAAGATCCATGATTCGGCTTCTAAAAGGCATATTCGCATCGATGAGCCTGGAGCGGAAATGCCTGCTCTTTTTCGGCTCCGCGTTGATGATCTTAATGTTCGGAGCCTTCTTGGTTGTCGAAAAACTCGGTCGCGAATTGGTGAAAAACACAACTCGGACGCGGGCCCGTGATTTCAGCGCCGCCGAAGTTCTCAGGGTTCACGAAGATGCGATTTGGTCCCAGGGGCTGGAAAATGAAGACGCTGAATTCAAGCGGGCAAAAATGCTGGGACTCCGCGACACCTTACTGATGGAAAATCTCGACAAGGACATCGAATACGAAATTCTGGCGTTGGAAGAACCAGAAAACAGCTTCGACAACCTACCGGCCATCCCACCTCCCAGTGATCAGCAAGAAATCTCACGTCTCGAAGAACTCCGGGACGATTTTCGGATTCGGCTGGAAGCGAGAATCGCAGAAGATCGCCCCGATGTAGCGCGACCGATGAATCTCGCGGAAAATGAGCCAATGAGCCAACTGGGGCCGAGCCTGGCAACCCCAGTCTATTCAGAAGAGGGACCGGTTGAGGATCGCTACATTTACTACACCCCGGTCTTTTTCAAAGTCGAATGCATGACCTGCCATTCGCCACAGGGGTCCGGAAAATTCGTGATTGATCCCGATCTGGATGCTCGGCTACAGGCGGAACAGTATCCGTTTCGAGTCGTCAAAGTCACGATGCCTTACAAGCAAACACACGACCAAACCACTGCCATTCGCGCCATCGTCGTTGCCTTGGGCATGCTGATCGTCGCGGTGACACTTTTCGTGTTGCACGCCATCGTTCGCTACTTGGTGCTGTACCCGATGTATCACTTGCGCGACGTCAGCGATGCGATTACTCACGGCAATACCAACCAAAGAGCTACCATCGAAACGGAGGATGAATTTCGTGAACTCGCCGACGCTTTCAACCGAATGCTTCGTCACCTGACTGAAACTCAAGATCAGATCCAAGAGGTCAACAAGGAACTTGATGCCCGCGTTGATCAGCTCGCTCAACTCAACCTGCAACTGTACGAAGCCAACCGCTTGAAAAGTGATTTCCTGGCCAACATGAGTCACGAACTACGAACTCCTCTGAATAGCATCATTGGATTCTCGGAAGTCTTGCAAGGAATCGATTCGCTGAATGACAAACAACGACGCTACGCATCGAACATCCAAAAAAGTGGCCGGTTGCTACTCGAGATGATCAATGACATTCTTGACCTGGCAAAAGTCGAAGCCGGAAAAATGGATGTCCACTGCATCGAAATTGATCTCGGACTCATCGTTGCGGCCCAAGCCGATATGATTCAATCGCTGTCAGAGGACAAGAACATTTCATTGTCAGTGGAGGTCCCCGAAAATCTGCCGAAGGCCTATCAAGATCCAAATAAGCTTGGACAAATACTCAACAACTTGCTTAGCAATGCGATTAAATTCACTCCTGAAGGGGGAATGATCACAGTGCAGGTTTCTGACATGGAAAATGGACGATTCAGGTTATTGGTTCATGACACAGGAGTGGGAATCGCCGAAGAAGATCAATCAATCATCTTTCAAAAATTCCGGCAGAGCCGAAAGGTACTCGATGGCGAAGGCTTGACACGAGAATTTGCGGGAACCGGATTGGGTCTTTCGATCGTCAAAGAACTAGCGAAACTCCTCGGTGGTGAAGTCGACTTCGAAAGCGAGCTGGGCCGCGGCAGCTCGTTTTGGGTGGTGTTGCCCTGGAGACTCCAAGAACAAAAGCCGATGCAGTTGGGTATCCCTGCCAACACAGAAAGCGAACCCCAACCAACGACCACTTGATCCTGGTAATCTTTGACACCGGTGATCACCGCTTCTCGATCGGAATGCGTAGCCCATGATTTGCGATCGCGTCCATGTCTTTTGCGGATTTTGCTAAAGTCAACCTCTGGCAAATCCGGTTAAGTCAGCCACCAAATAGAGCAAGTCGATCTCCTCATATGGTGATCTTGCCTACCAAGCCCATCGCTTGGAAAGTCTCATCACGGTGGCGGGTTACCTCCGCTGACTGTTTCAGCGTCGCGCCGCGACCGTGTCACGCTCTCATCTCGACCGGGCCTCGTCAAATCGATGACCGGATTCTGGAAGCGTACATCGATTCGGGCAGTTATAATTCGCGGGCGTGATGTTCCCATCCCTGATAGTCGGATTCCACTTATGATTCTGCGTTCTTTGCTTCCGCTGTTTTCTTTGTTCCTGCCGTTTGTTTGGGTCGTCGCAGCTGACACTCAACCCAACGTGATCGTCATCATGGCCGATGATTTGGGTTACGGTGATGTTTCCTGCTACGGCGCGACCGAGCTCAGCACGCCCCACATCGACCGTCTAGCGGCCGAAGGAATGCGTTTCACCAGTGGATACTGCAGTGCATCCACGTGCACACCGACTCGCTACTCTTTTTTGACCGGTACTTACGCCTTCCGCCAGGAGGGGACAGGCATCGCACCGCCCAACAGCCCCGCACTCATTCCCGCTGGCACGACCACCATTGCTTCCTTGCTGAAACAAGCTGGATATCGCACCGCAGTCATTGGAAAGTGGCATCTAGGATTGGGCGTTGACGAACCGGACTGGAACGGTTTGTTGAAACCGGGTCCATTGGAAATCGGGTTTGACCATTGCTTCTTGCTGCCAACAACTAACGATCGCGTCCCGCAAGTTTACGTTCAAGATCACCGGGTCTTGGATCTCGACCCTGCCGATCCGCTCTGGGTTGGCAAAAAGAAGCCGAGCGAGGATCACCCAACAGGCCTCACTCATCGAGAGACTCTCAAGATGGATTGGTCGCACGGCCACAACTCAACAATCCATAACGGAATCAGCCGGATTGGATTTTACACCGGCGGAAATGCCGCCCGGTTTCGGGACGAAGACTTGTCGGATAAATGGGTTGAAAAATCGATCAAATGGATCGAAGAAGACGGCAACCAACCATTCTTTTTATTCTTCTCTTCCCACGACCTTCATGTTCCGCGGATGGTCCATGAACGTTTTCAGGGGGCGACCAAACTGGGACCGCGCGGCGATGCTATCGTTGAACTCGACTGGTGTGTTGGGCAATTGCTCGATGCATTGGATCGCCTGAAGTTAGCCGAAAACACACTTGTGGTATTTTGCAGCGATAACGGGCCTGTGCTCGATTATGGCTACAAAGACGACGCCATCGAAAAGATCGGGAAGCACCAAGCGGCCGGACCTTACCAGGGCGGCAAGTACAACGTCTTCGAAGGCGGAACGCGAACCCCGTTCATCACCCGATGGACCGGCCATATCAGCCCCGGTGTCTCTGACGAAATCGTCTGCACAATCGATTTGGCCGCCAGCTGTGCAACTCTAGCCAGCGTCGATCTTCCCAACGATGGCTGTTTGGATAGCATCGACGTCTCCGCCGCACTGCTAGGGAAAGACAACGCCAAAGGGCGGGATCACCTGATCCAACAAGACAATGGCCGCGGTGGAAACTATGGTTTTCGGGTAGGAGATTGGAAATTAGTGCGACATGATTCCAAGAAGACCCGGAACACAGGACTCCGATTGCAAGGCCGCCCAGTGAATCGGTTCGAGCTCTACCATCTCGCCGAAGATCCAAGCGAGAGCCGCAACGTGATGAAAGAGCATCCGGCGATTGCCGAAAAAATGAAGCAACGTCTAGCGGAGTTGATCGAAAATGGAAGAAGTCGAAATTGATCTGCTCAACACGCTCGCGAATTGGGCACGCGCCAGCTGAATTTGGTTCCAGCGTTTATTCGGCAGCACTGTCATCCAGGACCCGCTGAGGTACGGCAATCCGCCGATAATCAAATTCGCGAAACAAGAAAGCAAGATTGAGCAATGCGATGACGCCGCCCACCAATAGGATCAACACCGCCAGATTAGGTGAAAAACGCCGATCGATTGCCTGGGTAATCGTCCAAGCCCAATTGAACGTATCGATTGTGGCGTAAGAACCACCGGTGGATCCAGTGGTCGCAACAGAAATGACGCTTGGCAGCAGCAGCGAGACCAGCAAGACACTCGCTATATTGCTGACAGGCAGTGTGAAAGCCCGGCCCAAGCGACGGGACAGCGGGATCATGAGCAATCGAACGATCCCCAAGTAGCCTGTCAGGTACCCAACCATGACCATCGCAAACAACATCGACTGACCTGAACTGCTTCGACCTCCATCTGTCATACCAAGCAACGCCATCACAGTGATTCCCGCTGTGCCCGTCGCCACCGCGTATACAAATCCAGTTCCTGGCCCCGGATTGAACCAAGTTAAAATGGCCCGGCCAGCGAAGGTGCTGGGCAATCCTCGCTGCACACGGGGACTTAACTCGGGTGATTCTGCCAACATAAAGGTACCCATCAACAGCCAATAAGTACCGATGATCAAATTGCCGAAATTCACCACGTCCTCGTCGCCATCAACATAAAGAAAGATCACGCCAATCGAACCCGCCCAAATCAATTGCTGAAGAAACATGAGGTAGCGGAGCCCCGTTGACCGATTCTCTGTCACCGGTGCGATTCGAGAGGCCGCAACTTTTACGAACAAGGCGACACAGGACAGGCCGACGATGATAAATAAAGCCGTGAACAATAATTCTTCGCTGTCGACACCCCGCCGCAAGATCGCATCCAAGCAAAAGACAGCACACCAAATCTCGGCAAAAAAAACCACGAAGATCGTAGCAAGCAGGGCCAACGTTTGCCCTGCACGTTTTTCGGTCAAAGTCGCCATCATCAAAGCTGCAGCCGTGACCACCAAAGCGGTGAAGAAAATGACGACAACCAAGGTGGTGATGGTTAGCAGATCGATCCCACGGAGCAGATAGGTAAAAGCCAGGCAAGGCACGATGGCGGCAAAATAGATTAACATCTGCAACATCGCGCTGTTGAGTTTACCCATCACGATTCGCATCGAACTCAATTTTGTGATGACCAACATTTCAAAAGTTTGCTCATCAATTTCAGCTGCTAAAGAACGTTGTGCCGCCAGGGGCACCATACCGATGAGGGGAATCGCCAAGACAAAATAATATCCATAGATCATCGCATCACCGGTCGGTACGTAATACACGTTCGGTGCATTCACGATGACCCCAAGCACCGTCCAAAAACAAGAGGCGATGAGCAACAGAAAAAATGTAATGATGAACTGACGACTCTTCAGTGACTGGCGAGCCTCCTTCACCAAAATGGGATTGAACCACTCCCCAACCCGTCGACTCGCGCGATCGATCTTCCCCCAGAATCCGTCCCGCTCAACATCAAGCGCCAGCCAATGATAGGGAAAATCAGCCTCCGCATCCCCACAGACATCCGCGTTCTGTTCCGACTGACTCATACCATTCTTGTCTGCCGCCAACGCTTTCTCGGGGTGGTCACTCACTGCACGTGTCCCTCGGTAATCTGCAAGAAAACGTCTTCCAGCGAGTCATCTCTCGATGCGTACTCAAGCAATTCGATACCCGCCCCGATCAAGCGCCTCAACAAATCCATCTGGCCCTGGTCTCCACCATGGATTGTGAAATGAATTCTGTGTCCTTCCGAAGACAAAACTTCAACATCCTCGAATGATTGCAGAATTCGCATTGCATGATCGGTCTCGCCTGCCACCCGAATCACAATCTCACGATTTTGCTTGAGCGTCCCACGAATCTCCTCGAACGTTCCCGTGGCAAGCAATTTGCCTCGTTCAATGATCCCGACGCGGTCACACATCTCAGCCAATTCCGTCAGGATGTGACTGCTTATCAGAATTGTCTTGTTCTCCGCTGCCAAGGAACGAATGATCCGCCGCAAATCGATGCGGGCGCGAGGGTCCAAGCCAGCGGCTGGTTCGTCCAAGATCAACACAGCAGGATCGTGCACCAGGGCACGGCCTAAGCAAAGTCGTTGCCGCATCCCCTTACTCAATCCACGAATCGGCTTGTCCGCTAATCCCCTCAGCCCGGTAAAGTCCATCACCCAACGCAATCGGCGCGTCCGCTCACGTCCAACCAGCCCCTGAGCGCGGGCGAAAAAATCCAAGTATTCCGCACAGTTGGTGTCAGCATAGGTCCCAAAACTGTCCGGCATAAAACCGAGGCGACTCCGTACACGTTCCGGATCATTGATGGATGATAGCCCCTCCACCAAGGCCTCACCGGACGTCGGTAAACCGAGAGTCGCCAGAATACGCATGCTCGTTGTTTTGCCGGCGCCATTGGGACCGATATACCCAAACACGCTCCCGCGTGGGACGGTGAAAGAAACATGATCGACGGCGCGCGTCTCACCAAAATTGCGACACAAATTCTGTAATTCAATGACGGGACCATCCCAAGATAAGGCGGGACTCTCAGGAATCATGGTAGTCGCCCCATGATTACATGACCGCTTTCTAGGATTCGCACCTCATCCACCCCCAGCCTTCCTTGCTCCGGCTCAGCGATCCCCAAAAAAGAACTGGTGGGCATTTTCTCTGCCCACTGCTCTAGTCGCGATTCCAACAAGCTCAACTCATCGCCCGGCACCTGCCCTCCCATGCCAATTCCAAAATAACTCCTTTGTCGAAGCTCAGGCACCTCAACCTCTGGTGGGAGCACCGTTGGCCCCAGTAGCTCAGCCAAAGCTGTCTGATCGGCAGGCTGCATGACTTGGCTCTCGCCGGCCGCCAAATTGCTGACGGCCCAATACTTCCCACTGAAATCCCGAACCAACAACTTCTCGAAATTCAGCTCAAGTTCGTTCGTTGCAACCGAATCCGGCTCAGAAAAACGAACGTAACCCATCACTTCATTCACAGCTAGCGTGAGGTATTGAACCTGCCGGCGAGAAGGGAAAAAATCGCCACGATGTACTCGATCGCCACCCACCTCAACGACTTCAGATTCAACCTCACGCATTCCTCGATTGTAGTAACCGTCGCGATAAATCGATGAATACTGAACAGGATAGAGAGCAACGTCATCTGGCAAGCGAATCCCTTCTTCGCGACCGGACGCCGCGAAATAGGTTTGCCGATTTTGCTGCAACTGGTATCCACTCGCAGCATCGACCCAAGTGATTTGCCTTGTACGGACCTGAGTTTGCACACCATCAGAAATCAAGGCATACCCAAAGATCCCGAGAGTCATTAGTAATGCCAGCAGCGGCGCCATGAAGTACAAAAGATACAACCGCCCACGCCGACGAAAATAAAAGTAGCAGACTGGACCCACCATCAGCGCAAAGACCGTATTCAAGAAAACGAACGCTTTGACTGGTGGCTGGCCCACCGACGGAATCAACCACGTCCAGTATTTGTCAGCCCCCGTCGGAACATCAATCCCAACACGATCTGTCCACGCCAACTGTTTCGGCCCGTGCATTCTGATAAAGGTTCGCCAAACCTGACACGACCCGGGAAAAGGATCTTCGTCAGAAATCGTAATCACGGTACCCAATCCGTAGGTCGCGCTCCGCAGTTGCCCCGTGATTTCCGCTGGTTTCTTAATCTCCGCGAAGGGATGTTTCGCTTGTTTCAACTGATCAAATACCGCACTACGTGGTTGGAATTTCTCTTCTTTTCTTGCATAGCTGTAGACTTGGGATTCCTTCATTACCATCAGCCCATTCAAAGCCAACGGTGAGGTGTCATTCGGCGATTTCAAATCCAACTGGGCCCGCAATCCCGTTTCTCCGGGAACAAGGCTTCTTGCAGGGATCTGAAACGCGTCTGCCTTTAGCCAATCAAAGGGTGCCAGGGAGTTCGCATAGACCCAAAGATTCCCACCAGCGGCAACCCACTGTTGAATCGCCTTTGCCGAAGCAGGCTGTCCCTCATGAATCCGCTCAAGAATGGGTGCTGCGACGAGAAGGATGTCCAGCTGTGAATGGGCGAGCCAACGATGATCTAACTTGTTTTCTTCCAACACACGAAATTGCACCTTGGCAGGTTGCAACTGCTTCGCGAAATCCTGGGATGCCTGATGCGAGAGTCGGCCAGGGAGTTTGGCCTCGGCCTTCAAAATCGGTCCATCTCCTAAGAGGGTCATCAGAACTCGGGCGTCAGGAAATCGCTTCCAAGCCGCATCCTGCACATCTGCGTCGGCAGCCAGCACGATTCCCACCGATTCAACTTGACTAGCCCCTCGAATGCGCAAGTCGTTGAGCCGAAAAATACGTCCCCCTGATTTAACCGGGGCACCATCTTCAGACAATCGAACACTGAGCCTGTCCCACGCACAATATTGCGGTACTAATACGGTCGTCTGGTAGGTCGTCGCCCCCTGCGGAACGACAATCTCTGTTCGAAAACTAAAATCCAGATCTGTGGAGTAATCATTTCGCGGCATGATCGTCACACCCAAGCGACGATCACGAACAAATTGGCTTCCCTGTGGGCTCACCGTTAAGTGAATCGGGTGATAGCCATTTCCACCAACCGTCTCAATTGCCACATCGACGACATACCCAGCGATTCCAGGCCGCGGAGGCAAAATCCCAAGAGAAATAGACTCAGCAAACAAGGTCGCGGTAATTAACAACGACCCTATCGGCCCGAAATAGCGAAAACTACTGACCCAAGAAACCACTTAGCTTTCGCTCCCCGCACCAAATTGCGTATCACTCGGGTTTTGCGAATCTGAATTTTGTGCAAACGCTGAGCGCACGGGTTTGGAGGAAGCTGCAAAGAGCCCCGCGAAGAAAAACAGAATTACATAAAACGCAAAACTTGTCGTCGCCATCACGAACAACAGGGCGATGATTTTCGCCCATAACACTTCGCCAACCAGGGCCAGGCGAAAAACAACCATGATTGCCGCGCTGATTCCGATCAATCCCAGAAAGAATCGCAATGATGTTCGCGGGAGAACCTTCTCCCGCAGTGGCAGCGACTCGGAATCAGGATCTTTCGTCATCAAAACCAACCCCGGCAATCTTAGTACTTACATGAATTGAACTGATGGCTCATCAATCCAAACTGCGAACTCGAACATTCTTGAACTCGGCCCACATTGGCTTCCCAGCATGCAGTTGTAGAGCCAGTACACCCTCGGTTAAAGCATTATCAGGATGATCCGTAAAATCTAAAATGAGCTTGCCGTTTAGGTAATGTCGAATCTGGCGGCCCTTGGCGATGATCACGACATCGTTCCACTCGTCGACCTTCATCAAGTCTTGAAAACCTTTTTGATCAATCAAATCGTTGCGAAGAATTTTCTTCGCGCCATTTTCCCAGATGGCCTCCTCACCGACCATACAAATCCGGCCACGCTTACCGGTATAACCACCTTCGTCATAGATGAATCCAGGAACATTTGGAAAGTTTTCTTCGTTTCGAATTTCGTGTTGATAACCCCGAACGATCCACTTGTTGCGTGGATTCCCTTCCGTGATGTGCTTGGAACGATACTGAATCCCCGAGTTGTTACTTGCAGTGCAACGAAACGACAATCGAAGTTCAAAATCTTTAAGGGTTCCTCCCTGCCAGATTAAAAATGTGTTGCCATTCGCTTTTTCGGCGGGGGTAGTTTCCCCGTGGATGACTCCGTCCCGAACCGACCACAACCGAGAATCCCCGCTCCAACCATCCAGATTTTTGCCATTGAAAATCACCTCCATGTCATCCGACTCTGGTGGTGCTTTGTGGTGGTCGGCAAAACAAACCGCGGAGGTCAACAACAGCGCAAAGCAAGTGATCAGACGAACCATCAATCAAAACTCCAAAATTTCCAGTCAATCAGCGGGTCGAACATAGGCGTCTGAGTATGACGCACCCGCCCCCGCAAAACAACGCGTACCGAGTGCCAAACTGAAGGGCAGCATGCCCAAGCCGACCACCGATCGCGATCGTTTGAATTTTGTGTCTCCCAAGAATAGGGACTTTTATAACCCAAGTACTTCGGTTCCTTGCTCGAAGACAACATCCACAGGGATGCCGAGATCACTAAGACGATCTAGTTCAGTTTGCAATTGCGGCCCGATCACTCCCTGTGTTCGCACCAATTCATTCGCGACCTCGTAGTCACCCTCTCCCTGCAGTGTCAATAACTTCGCAGAAAGCTTCGCAGTTGCTTCGCGAAACCGCTCCACATTAACGCGGTATTTACCCTCATCTGTTCGCTCAAAAGCGCCCGCTTGGCGAAAGAAATTGAACCGGATCATGTTTGCCTTGCCATGAGCACTCGAGGCACCGAACCGGACACTCCGAAAAATCCCAGCCATGAAGGTCACGTAAAAATCCTCCAAATCAGCGTCAATATCGCCTCGGGCCTGCAATTGATTGATCATGTGCAGACCCAAGATATCGGCCTTACCTTCCTCGATCGCGCCCGCATGTTCCTTCAGTGAAGTTCTCACCGGGCCGCGCCCATTGATCGTGTTCTTGATCCCCAAACCGTGAGCAACCTCATGAAACATCGTGTTACTAAAAAACGCATCGAAGGTAACTCGATCGCGCTGGTCGGTTACGATAAATTCATCCGCAATCGGCAGCAAAATTTTATCGAACTTAGCCCGCATGGCATTCTTTAATTGCAACCGCCGAGTTCCCTTTTGCAATTGGACCTGCTCATCATTGGGTAGATTGATCGCGATTGTTTTGGAACCTGCGTTGCAATCACCCGCGTAGTAGATGACATCGTATGCGTTCAGTTCCGTATCGGTGCCCGGCTTTTCTTGTTTGTAACGCTCTGGCACGGGCAATGAAGCTTGCAATTGCGGCAAGAACTGCGAGTAGCGAGCCAGTCGCTCGCTCCACTCCTTATCCTTCACCAGGATGTAACATTCGTGCGCCGTCTTGTAACCGAACAATTGATCTTCATAGTTTTCAATCGGTCCGATCACTACGTCGATCGTATTGGTTCGCATATCCAGCCAAGCGAGGTCACTCGGTTGGTAATCATCAGTCAACAAAGCATCTGCGCGAAGCAGCAAGTACCGCCGGAGCCCGACATTGTCGGCCAAAGCTGCCGCTTGCCGAAGTAGTTCTGAGGCCCGTGCGACTTCTGCTGAAAATTGCGTGTGATAGGGCACCACCTTCAAGCGGCCGACTTCGTCACGTCTTAGGAAACTATACAAACCGTCTTTGCCGGGCAGCGACGCGGCCTCAAACTCTTCCTTGGTCATATCAGCCGGATAGAAATTCGCGCCCAGCGGCTTTGAACCGACACCTGGCACAAATGGCTCATTCCCGTTCAGACGATCCCATGGTCCATAGTTGGTCAATGCAAAGCTTCGCTGCGCTGGATCAGATAATTGCTGCATCAACTTGCCACGATCACCGTAAGCTTCAAACCAGAAGCAATCATTCATGATCTTGGCAGCCTCAATCAGGATTGGGATCATCTTCTTTTGCCGTTCCGACAATACATTCAGATCCGTTGTCAATCGAACGGGAACATATTGCTTCAACCGTTGTTGAACATCAACGGTTTGTGACCGCACAGGGCAAGCGGTCAAACAAAGCAAGGCAATCAATAACAAACGATATCGCATCATCTTGGCCGTCAAGTTGTTAGGTCGTTGTTGGATCAAATCGATTTACCAAACATTAAAACACGGACCGGATCGCTGCACCGAACTCGAGAGCGCATGTAGGTAAACGATGTTTCATCCCACACGGATTCAGTTGAACCCCCGAGAACTCAGGCGACCTTAATCACCGATTTCCCGGGAATCCACTCGCGCAACGCGAACGCGGCACAGCTCTTCGTCACGAACTCGTCCGCAGCACGGCCGCCTATGATTGTAGCAATCCAAAGCCATTGCTTCGGCCTTGAACGGCCCGGACAACGCCAACAGTGAAGGCCAATCTACGAATCCAACCGCCTGCCTCCTCGCTTTCAGCCCTGCAAATCATCATCCCCCGGGGTTTCACCCCATTCGCCGAAAGATCACGAAACGATCGACTTAAATAAACGTGACTTGAGAATTTCGAGTGAGTACTGCAGCGTAAATTCGCTTGACGCCACAAATCAGTGAGGCGTTTAGATAACGAAAAAGCATGTAGCCATTGTGAATTCGGATGATGAGCGAACGTCAAGTGGTTACTATGGTCGCTGCTAGAAATTGACTCTCCCCACTCCCGACCCCTGACTACGATGCGAACATTTCTTGCGGTACTGGCATGTCTGACGCTCATGACTTCGCTTCGAGCGAGCGAAAAACCGAACATTCTCTGGTTATTCGCGGAAGACACCTCACCGTGGATGGGATGCTACGGCCACGAGGCCAACATCGGTCAAACACCCAACATTGATGGCTTGGCGAATCGGGGAGTGCGATTCTCCCGCGCATTCGTCCCTGCTCCAGTTTGCTCGCCTTGCAGATCGGCAATGATGGGCGGCCAAAACCAGATTCGCTTCAACGCACATGAACACAGATCCTCCCGCGGCCCAGCCAAGATTTACCTACCGAAAGGTATGAAACTACTACCGCAGTTGATGAAGGAAAGCGGCTACTTCACCTTCAATCTCGGCAAGACCGACTACAACTTCATCTGGGACGAAGAAGCGACTTACTCGCTGCAAAAGAAATCACGCTTCCCGGTTCCATGGGACGAATTGAAGGCCAGCCAACCGTTCTTCGGTCAGATCCAGACAGCGGGCGGAAAGAATAATACGTCGAAATTCCCCGCTGCCCGAAAGACAGATCCCGCAACCGTCACGATTCCCGCCGATTACCCGCAGAACGATCTCTACCGCGAAGTGGTGGCCCAACACTACGATGCCATTCGCAAAGACGATGACTTTATCGGCAGTGTTCTGCAGGGATTGCAGGATGCTGGCTTGGCCGACAACACCATCGTCGTCTATTTCGGTGATCACGGTGCCAATAATTTAGTCCGCCATAAACAGATGCCGACTGAAGGTGGATTGCACGTCCCATTCATCATCGCTGGTCCAGATCCTTATGTTCCGGCACCATCGGTGCGCGACGACCTGGTGAACTTGCTTGACTTATCTGCAACCACCTTGGCATGGGCTGGTGTTGAGATCCCTGACTACTTCGAGGGACAAGACCTATTCGGCCAAAAAATCGTGCCCCGCAGCTTTGTCGCCGCCGCGAAGGATCGACTGGACCACACGATCGACCGAGCTCGAACCGTTCGCACGGACCGATTCCGTTACACGCGCAACTACAAGACCGATCGGGTCTTGCTGCAACCGCAATACCGAGACAACCGCGACTTCGTCGTCAATCTGCGACAACTCTACGCCAGCAGAAAATTGCCACCCAAGCTCACTGACATCTACTTTGGCGAACGCCCTGCGGAAGAACTGTACGACGTTCGTACTGATCCCAGTCAAGTCAACAACTTGATTAACGACCCCAGGTTTGCCGCAGAGCTGGCGAGACATCGTCAACTGCTCGATCAGTGGCTCGCAAAAGGCGACAAGGGTACCGGCGAAGAATCGCTGGAAGAATTGGCCTACCAAGCCCAAGATCACAAATGGGGCAACGGGGTCAACCCGGAATACGAACTCGTCCGTGAGGACTCGGACGGTGACGGACTATCCGACCGGTGGGAAGCCCTCAATGATCGCGATCCAGCGGATGGCAAGCTCCTTTTCAAATTCGATTGTGGCGGATGGCAAACCGAAGGCTGGGTCGGTAGTGAAGGGATTGGCAATATTGCGGGCTACCAAGGCTTCCTTGACTTCAATTTGCACGAAGGTGAAGCAAGCCTGTTGCGACATGGACTCAAACTCGACACACGGCGAAATCAAGGCAACTTCACCCTCACCGCCCGATGTCCCTCTGCCTGCAAAGTAAAATTGCTGGCAAAGAAGGCCGGCAGTGATTCCTTCGATCAAGTCATCACGCTACGCATTCCAGCCGGGAACTCGGAAATGGTGACGGTCAGCCAGCCATTGCCGAAAGGTGAATCATGGACCGGAACGATTGAATCACTGCAGCTCCAGCTTTCCTGCCAGTCTGATGCGACCGTCGTCATCGATTCAATTTCCATTGAATGAGGGGGATTTTCCAGCGGCAGCCGCAACATTTGGCGATTGGAGGGTAAAACAAGAAAATTTCTGGTTCCCGACAAAACCGGGCTTGGGGGGTGCTCAAATGGAAAATCACTCGTCGCTTCCGCCTCCAAAAACAACCAACCCACACCCCCCGGGGGAGGTAAATCAACCTCCCTGTGGATTGCAGATAAGCAGTTTAAAAGCTCTGATGGGTTTTCAGATCCAGGCGACACTGAATACTCTGGGTTGAAGAATTCGATTACGTTGTCGAATCGGCCAGCTCCTAATTAAAGGTTCCCTAGGAATGCTTCGTGCCTTCGCCTGCTGCCTTGTCTTTGTCGCCGCCGCATTCCCCGCCAAGTCGGGCCGCGCGGATGAAGATCGATTGGAGACTGGCGACCCTATCGGAGTCTTTTACGTCACCAAGGCGGGTGGGGCGATTGATGACGGGGTCGAACCTGGGCAGGATCTCTGCTACCGCTGTCGCTACGGCTCGAGCCCGATGGTTATGGTTTTCCTGCGTGAGACAGACGGCAAAGTGCAACAATTGGTTCAGCGATTGGATGCTACCGTACGGCGAAACGAGCGTTCGCGTCTGAAAGGACTCGTGACGGTATTCGGCAAAGGCTTCAAAGGTTTACGAGAAACCGCATCACGAGTCGCGGATCGAGGCAAAGTTACCAAGGTTCCTGTCGTGGTAGCCAAGGAAGCAGAGACCGGGCCGCTGAATTACAAACTACCCGCAGATGCGCCGGTCACCATTGTCGTCGCAAAAGATAGCCAAGTTGTCCGCGTCTACACTTCGACGACCACTGATATCCCAGTCGATTCGGTGATCAAAGAGGCCGAGTCGATCTTAGAGTGATCGCCCCGAGTGGGTTGGCAAAGATGGCTGCGCACATTAACCCGAGCAAGCCATCCACCAATCGCAAGCACCGACGGGTTGATTAGCCCGAGTGGTAATCGCCACATCCTCTTCCCTTTGGTTCGGTCAATCCAAGCGTCGAGACTCGCCGACCATAAGCGAAATAGATCGCAAAAAAAGTTACAGCTGACGCCAATCAAGCATGATAACCGCTGGTCTTGGCAAAAATACAAAGCTGCGTTTCATTGACGACCCCGATACCAATACCTTAGTCGTCAGTGGCGCACCGAATGAACAGCCTCGCACCATTTCGGAATTGATCAAATTGTGGGACGTGCCAGAACCAGTCAACCAGCGAAAGGCAAGGTTTACCAAACTGTTGAGTATCGCGCACGGCAAAGCAGATCAAATTGCGAAAACAATTCAAGATCCCTACCGGGATCTGTTGAGCAGCAATGACAGAGCTTTTGCAAAAGATGGCCAAAACCCGGGCGGTCGTGGTGGTGGCGATAACGACCAAGCGAACAAGAGCCGTGATGGTCACGGCAGTGGCTTGCGATCCGAGACTGGACAAGATGGAGGCGGGGCTGACTTTTCTTCCAAGGGCAAGCTTTCCATTAGTGTTGATCATGTCGGCAACACTCTCTTAGTTAGCGCGGACGGAGAACCATTTCTCAATCTGGTAATAGACATGGTCAAGCAACTTGATGAGGCAGCACACCCGCAAGGAGAAGTCCAGGTCATAGAACTGCCTGGTGGGATCAGCGCTCGCGGTCTGCAAAATGCCCTACGCCCTCCCGGGATCGAGGCCAAAGTAACTCCGTTAAGTCGGCCCGCCGTTGGGTCGACAAACCGTCAAAAATAACGCTCCGAAGTGGGCGGGAACGTACAGCTGATCCCCTGATGGAGCTGGAAAACTACTGCCGGTGCTCGAATTGCTGCTGAAATCAGCCTACATTGGCAAGTGATAACCAAAATAATGTGGTATTGGCAAGGCATGCCCGAAACAGGCCGGGATTGTTACATTGGATAATTCCACCCGATCCATCCCCCTACCTCCCCCAAAATGCGACTGATGCATCGCTCTTCTTCGCATCGATGGTCGCGATGGACTCTGAGCCGAGCGCCTTGGGTTCTTTGCGGTTGGCTACTGCTGACAGTCATCATACGTATCGCTGCACCTAGCTGGTCGGACGTTGCATACGACGGTGACTTTGAGTACCTACCCGACGGGATGAGTAGTGTTGCCGGAGGGCACCTCCTGGATGACGCTTTCCCCGGTGATCGATCACGCAGCCAGATCGTGCTCGTTTTCGCCCGTGACAAAGCGAAGTTCACCAAGAACGACGAAATTGTCGGACTCGACTTGCTAAGGCGGCTTTACCACCGCCTAGCAGAAGTCAGCTGGCAGCGAGCATTCGAAAACGGGTACCAGGGTGGACCACCGGTCGAGGGAGCAGCTTGGGCCAGCTGGATTCAACTGACACGCGATGCGTTAGACCAGAGCATCGCCGCTGACGAACTGTTTTACGATTTGCTCGATGAGCGAGTGCCCAACGATGCGCCGACAATCTACGAACCAAGGATGGCAATCGCCCACTGGGATCGTGGCAAATTACTGGAAGCCTGGGGAGAATCCGAGGAATCTGTTGGCGAAGATTTTGAAGCGGCGTTGGTGTTGATGCCGGAACTCCCGACCACCGCCACTGCCATCAAAGATCGTTCACTCGATCCCTGGAAACCACTACTCGATGTGCTGTCATGGAACGATCCCGTCATTGGCAGCAGAATGCGAAAAGAGCAAGCGCGTTTAGCGATTCTGAAATTGTCCAGCGAGTTGGCGGCAACCGGAAACATTGCCACTGTTGAAGCGATTCAGGAACTGACCGCCGAGGTGCTCGATTACAGCGCACGATTTACAGAACCAGGATTGGAATTACTGACAACTGGTTCAGCGGCCATCGGGGGCGAAACTCTGACTGCGGCTCGCGACGCTATCCGCTACACCGAGTGGATCACCGTCGCAATGATTTTGTTGATTTTGGCAGCAGTCTATCGAGCTCCACTGCTGGTTCTGATCCCAATGGTATCGATTGGCGTCGCAGTTTTGGTGTCAACATCGTTGGTTTTGCTACTGACTGATTGGTCAATGACCGGCAGCGTTCCTTTTTTTGATATTCGAATCTTCACCACAAGTCGCATCTTCATCGTCGTGATCCTGTTCGGAGCGGGAACCGATTATTGTTTGTTCCTGATCTCGCGTTTGCGTGAAGAAGCGGCAAAAGCAGATTGGCCCGAGGCGTGCGAGAATGCACTTACAGGGGTCATGGGTGCTTTACTGGGAAGTGCGCTAACGACGGTGGTTGGCTTAGCAATGTTGTGGATTGCCGACTTTGGAAAATTCCATCACACCGGACCCATCGTTGCAATTTGCCTGCTGGTGGGTTTACTGGTTTGCACCACACTCACACCGGCAATGCTGCGACTTGCGGGTCCTGCCGTTTTTTGGCCGACGAAGGTCAAACTCGTTGGACCGCAGCCACCTTCACTACTTCCGCTCGATCGATTCAACCGCCGATGGATCCCCGCTGAGCTATGGAGCTGGATCGCCTTGATGCTGACCCGGCGGCCAGCTGCCACACTAGGGATTGGTCTACTCCTGCTCTTGATCCCAGCGGGATTTGGTTTCCAGCATGAGGACGCGGTGACTTACGATCTAAGCAGTCAGCTCAATCACTCCGCTCCGAGTCGCCGCGGCCTGCGTTTGATGCAGCGTCACTTTGACATCGGCGAGATCACCCCAGTAACAGTCCTCTTGTTGCGCAAGGAAGATACACCGCGGAAAGAGTTTGAGAAACAGATCCAATCTCTGTCGGAAAAGATTTACACTGTCCAAGGTGTTGCGACTGTCCGCACAGCGGCCGATCCGCTGGGTGATTTTCCGCCTGACCGGGATATGGGATTGCTCAGCAAGGATGCATGGCGGAGAAGGGCACTGCGGAACCATCGAGTCGCCCAGCAATACTTCTTTTCATCGCTACCCAAATTTGAAAATCGGCTTGCGCGATTGGATGTCACGATTGACGGCGATCCTTTTTCAATTGACACGGCAAACATCGTCACCAAGGTCGGGCAGTTCGTTGAGTATCAAACGGGGGTTGAGGGATCGAAATGGCAAGACGCGACAGTCCTTTTGACCGGAACCACACCCTCCATCATCGACTTGCGAAGCGTCACATTACAAGACAACCGGAAAATTAAGATCGCGGTTGTGCTTGCCGTTTTTGCGGTTCTTGTACTTGTCATTCGACGCGTCTGGCTCTGCATTTATTTAATCATCACAGTATTGATCAGCTACTACGCAACACTCGGTTTAACCCTGCTATTTTTTCAGCGTGCTTATGGGGATGACTTTGTCGGATTGGATTGGAAACTTCCATTGTTTCTCTTCGTGATCTTGGTCGCCGTCGGCCAAGACTACAACGTCTACCTCGTCACTCGAATTGTCGAGGAACAGAACAAGATGGGATGGCTGGCCGCAATTCGTAAAGCGGTCGCCAAAACTGGCGGCATTATCACTGCCTGCGGCTTGGTGATGGCCGCCACATTCTTCAGCATGACAGCGTCGGCTTGGTTTCCGCCGATCGCTGCTTCGTTGGGACTCCCGAACACAAATAGCGGCCCAGCTTTGCGAGGCATCACCGAACTCGGGTTCGCTCTTGGCTTGGGCGTCTTGATCGATACCTTCTATGTTCGCACGATCTTAGTACCAAGTGCTGTAGCCCTGTTTGGACGAATCGCTACCAATCAACGTCAAATGACGGACCAGCCGAGTGACGAATCACCAGAAGTTTGATTCTCACCGCAACCTCTAGAGTTCGCACGGCTGACAACCATAGCGTTGGATCAGCACATAAAAGAGATCGTTCGGAAAATTTGGCCCAGGTATCGCCGTCCCTCAATCGACAACGCCAAGATCATCATCCATGGCATCGAGAATCAGCTTTAATTCGGCTTCTTCATGTGCGGCGAATTGTTGCTGAAAACTCCGGTAGTCATTCAAGAATTTTTGGACGTGTTCGATATTATCGGTATTCACTTCCAGCACACTGTCAGCCAATCCACGAATTGTTTTAAACAAGCTGGGATGTTGACTTCGCAAACACTCGGCATCCACCGACAATTGCGGCGCTTGGTTGATCGCATCGTCAAAGTAGCCATATGCCTCTTCAAGCGAGAAATGCAGCGCTAGCTGATCACGTAGCTGCTCAAGCAATCCCACCAATTCAGGCCAATGGTTGACAGCAGTTTGATAGTGTTCGGAAAGAGGTGCGATTTGATCCACGATTGCTTTCAAATCATGATTATCGTCTTTGATGTCTTTTAAGAACGCTGCATTGACCGCTAAGTGCCGCGTTTTAATGTCAGTGCTTGCCATCTTTACCTCCGATCGAGCCACCCTTTATTTTAGCTGGCGTTTGGCCCCGAGGCGAATTGCAACCTCATGCCAATTCAATCGGAAACGCTAAAACTTTTTCGATCTCAGCTCTGCCTGTTCGCACCATCAATAGGCGATCGACCCCCATTGCGACGCCCGAACAGGGCGGTAAACCAGCTTCCATCGCCTTCAAAAAACGTTCTGGAAGTGGCAATTTTTTTTTCCCGACCTGCATTCGTTCGCGATTGAATTTTTCGAATCTTTCTTGCAATGCAACCGGATCGCCCAGCTCATGGTAGCCATTCGCCAATTCGACACCATCGGCAAATAGCTCAAAACGCGCTGCACAATCAGGATCATCCTCAGCGATCTTCGCTAAAGCTGCTTGACTTAATGGATAATTACGTACGATCAAAGGCCTGTCGGTTCCCAAACTTGGCTGAACCGCCAACGACCAAATTGCTTCCAACAAGCCATCACGATCACCGGCCAAAGACTTGGCTAAATCAGCAGTTGCCGAGCCGCCCTCGAGATCCAAAATACAATCCTGCAAAATATCCAGCTCCACCTCGATGGGATCAAACGAAAACCGATCTTGGAACAAATTGCGATAGCAAACCACATCGAAGCCATGATGGGCCAGCAGTTGTTCAGCAAGGCTACCGAGCAACCGAACTCCCTCCTCGTAGCCAGCGTCCAATTGGTACCATTCCAACATGGTGAATTCGAGGTTGTGCTCTGCCCCCCGTTCACCACTGCGAAAAGCCGGCCCAATGCTGTAAATCGAAGGCGCGCCCGCTGCCAGCATCCGCTTCATGGCAGCTTCAGGTGAGGTCTGCAAGAAATAGCGATCCGGCACATCAACTGTTAATCCGAATTGGTCACTCGAAACAGTGATCGGATCAATGTGCAGATCGACGATGCACTCACAGGACAAACAAGGTGGCTGTACCTCCCAGAAGTCTCGTTCATCAAACCAGGCCCGAATTTCACGCATCAAATTCGCCCGGTCACGGATCACAGCCGGTAGGCTTTCCTTTGAATGATTCATAGCTGAATTAGAATTGATATCAGCAGAGTTGCGGAGGGGTGTCAAGCTTGGAGTCGACGAACCATTGCCAACCGGTTTCCGTATCGCAAGGCCCAGCTTAAAACCGATGAGATTTCGAAAGCTAGTCCGTTGGTAAAAACCGGCGGGAGACTGGCAAAAGGTAACAGGTTATTCCGGGCGACTGCCGCCAGTCCGCTGTCGTCGCTAAAATTGTGGGATGCTCTAACTCTGGATCATTATGGATTCTGCTTCCGATCGATACGCACGCCAAGTTCAATACGGTCCAATCGGCGCTGAGGGCCAGTCAAAAATCAGCAATGCAACCGTTGCCGTGCTCGGTTGCGGTGCGTTGGGCACTGTCGCTGCAGAACTTCTTGCACGTGCGGGCGTTGGCCATTTACGGGTGATCGACCGCGACGTCGTGGAATGGAGCAACTTGCAACGGCAGTCCCTGTTCGGAGAGCAAGATGCGAGTGAAGGAAGATCAAAAGCGGATGCTGCTTGCCAACAATTAGCCGCTATCAATTCAGGAATCGAGCTGACGCCAATCGTCACCGATGTAAATTCAGGAAATATGGAAGCGATCCTGAACGGATGCGACCTGATCATCGATGCAGCCGATAACTTTCTGATTCGATTTTTACTGAACGATTGGTCCTTGCGCAGTCAGACACCATGGGTTCACGGTGGCTGCATCGGGGCAACCGGGCAAGTTCGCCTGTTTGACGGTGAAGGATCACCTTGCTTTCGCTGCTTGGTTCCAGCCCCTCCCCCCGCTGCAGCGGTCGACACTTGCGATACGGCGGGTGTCATCGGAGCCGCAACACACCTGATCGCCAGTCTGCAAGCCATCGAAGCGATCAAGTGGCTTTCTGGAAACCGATCCGCTGTGGATAGAAATTTAAAATCAGTTGACCTATGGAACAATCGTGTTCGCTCGCTGACACTAGCCCCAGGGATTTCGCAAGCATGCCCGGCCGGTAAGGAAAAACGATTCGATTTTTTGGAAGGTGACCGAGCGGTACACAGTGAATCAGCTGCCGCGCTGTGCGGTCGCGATGCAGTGCAAATCAGCCGACCGCACGAACACAATATCGATTTAGCGCTTTATGTTCAGCGATGGAATACGGTCGGCCGTGTTCAATCGACACCCTTCTTTGTCAGACTGTTTCCGGATGCGGAACACAGCGTAACACTTTTTCGTGATGGTCGTGTGGTGATCACCGGCACCTCCGAAATCACTGAGGCAAGGACGTTGTGTGATCGATTCGTTGGTGGATAAGCAACTGAATTTTAAGAAATTTCTTGCCGGTTCCGCCAGCGAACATGGCTAGCTCAATATCGCTTTTTTTAAGTGGCGAGATTCATCGGGGTACACGATCTTCACCGAGGCACACTATGCCGTTGACAGAACAGTCCGACAAATTTCTGCGAGCACGGGCAAATACAAATCTGCCGCAATGGCATGAATTGGCACCACCGCGAGCACGACAACTGTTCGAGAGCTTAACCGATCACTTGGGAGAGAAGCCAGCCATTGGTCGTGTTGAGGATCGCACCATAGACGAACTAATTCCGATACGTCTCTATTCGGATTGTGATTCACCCGCGCCGGCTGTGATGTACTTTCATGGTGGCGGCTGGGTATTGGGAAATGTCCGTACACACGATGCGGTCTGTCGACGAATCGCGAAGACCTCTGGCTGCGTTGTGATCGCGGTTGATTACAGACTGTCGCCCGAGCACCCGTTTCCAACGCCTTTACAAGATTGCATCCGAGCAACCCGATACGTTTCTGACCACCCTGAACAGTTAGGCGTGCTGCCAGAAAAATTAGCATTGGTGGGAGATAGTGCTGGCGGTAATTTGGCAGCAGCCGTCGCTTTACATTGCCGAGCCGAAGACGGCCCAACCGTGGACCTGCAAGTTCTTCTCTATCCCGTGATGGAACCGAATTTCGATACCCCTTCCTACCATCAATTTTCCGATGGCTTTGGGCTGACTCGTACGACGATGCAATGGTTCTGGCAACAATACCTCGGAGATCAGATCGCATCAGAAATGTCCGCGCCGATCCAGGCCAAATCCCTTTCCGGATTACCCACCACGCACATCATCACAGCCGAATACGATGTCCTGCGAGACGAAGGAGAGTCATTCGCCGCCAAGCTGCAACGGGCAGGTGTTCCGACCAAGCTGAAACGATACGAAGGCAATCTGCATGGCTTTGTCCACCTCGCTGGAGCCTTCGACGATGGCCTGCGAGCGACGCAGGAAATTGCCCAAGCCATCAAGGCTCACCTGGCACAAAAAATCTCCTAACCCCATAAGCTCGCTTCCCGCCCAGCCCGCGGCAGCCTGACCAAACCTGTTACAGCCCGTCACAACAGGGAATAGAATCGGCCACAGCGTTTCGCACAGAACCAGAGAACGAACGCATTTGCGATTGCGGACCATACCCCGATACCGTTAACCGACCTTTACCGCGTGTACCGGTCTTTCTCACTTGATTTGGCCACGCAGCGAACGATTGATTGGGATATCATAAAATGGTTCGTCAACTTTCTCTATGTTTTCGATTTGCAATGAATCGCCTGCTTGGTTTTGGTTTCCTTCTGATCTTCGCGGCCAACTCGATTTCCGCACAAACACCTTGGCAAGCTGGTTTTTCACGGGTCGATGTGACACCGACTGAACCGGTCCGCATGTCCGGCTACGGTAGTCGTGATCACGCCAGCGAAGGAATTGACACGCCGCTTTATGTTCGCGCGATCGCGTTGAAACATCAAACCGATCGCGGAACGAAGGTCCTTCTCGCGGTCGATAACATTGGACTGCCGGGGGCGATGACTCGAGAGCTTGCGAGCCAACTTCAACGATCCCACGGACTATCACGCGAGCAAATTGTCTTTTGCAGTACTCACACGCATTGTGGTCCTGATCTCGTTTCTGAACTGAGCAACATTTTTTCCACACCATTAAGTCAACAAGAAGAGGACAGCGGCGTTCGCTATCGCCAACAACTGGCGAAAGGGATTCTTCAAGCAGTCGATGAGTCGATCAAAAAGCTGGAAGCTGTGCACCTGCACTACGCCGTTGGCGAAGTAGATTTCGCTGCCAACCGTCGGGTCCTAAAAAACGGTCGCTGGAGCGGGTTTGGAGTACAAGTTGATGGTCCCGTCGATCATTCCGTCCCCACACTACGGGTCACCGGAATCGATGGCAAAGTCAGAGGGATGGTTTTCAACTATGCCTGTCACTGCACCACCTTGGGCGGAAATCATTACCGCATCAACGGTGACTGGGCGGGATACGCAACGCTGCACTTGGAATCGAAATATCCCGATGCTGTTGCCTTGTGCACCATTGGTTGTGGAGCAGATGCGAATCCAAACCCTCGCGGCACTCTGGATGCGACCAAAATCCATGGCCGAACCCTAGCGACCGAGGTTATCCGTATCTTGGAAAGCGAAATGGGAGCCATCGACCAGCCCGCTGATACGAGGTTCGACTATGCGGCCGCGTCATTCGACCTTCCAACCCAAGAGGAACTGAAGAGCCGACTTAACGGCAGCGATTTGCAAACACGACGACATGCGCAACAAATGCTCGACGTGCTGAAACAGCATGGACGGCTACCCGCCACTTACCCGATTCCCATTCAGACTTGGCAGTTTGGCGATCAGATGGCCATGGTCTTTCTGGGCGGTGAGGTCGCCGTCGATTATGCACTTCGGCTGAAGAAGGAACTCGATGACCCGAGATTATGGGTCACCGCTTATGCGAACGACGTACTGGGGTACATACCAAGTGAAAAAATGCGACTCGAGGGCGGTTATGAATATGACCGCAGCGGCATCTATTACAGCTTGCCGGGACCCTGGGCTGGTGGAACAGAAGACCTGTTGGTTTCACGGATTCGCGACGTTCTGAAATCACGGGGACGAAGCCAGCCAACACCCGCTGAACAATCGCTCGACATGTTTCAACTAATCGAGGGTTATCAGATCGAGTTGATTGCGGCTGAGCCGCTAGTCGAGGATCCCATCAACATGGCATTCGACCAACGTGGCCGTCTGTGGGTTGTCGAGATGGGTGACTATCCCGTGGGTGAAAATGGTGGACGAATCAAAGTACTCGTTGATCAAGATCAGGATGGTCGATTTGACACCGCAACAACGTTCCTGGACAACCTATCGTTTCCGACGGGTGTGTTTCCGTGGCGAGATGGCGTCCTGATTAGTTCCGCTCCCGACATCCTCTTTGTTCGCGACCTCGACGGCGATGACCAAGCGGATGAAGTCAAAAAACTGTATACCGGTTTTCGTTTGGCAAATCCCCAACATCGGATCGGTGGATTCAGCTACGGACTGGATCACTCGCTGCACCTATCAAGCGGAGATAACTTAGGCGAACTCACCAGCCGTAAAACGGGCGAGGTCATCAACGCCTCAGGCCATGACGTACAGCTCTGGCCCGATACCGGCCGATTCGCGGTGACAAGCGGTAGGACACAATTCATCCGCAGCCGAAACGATTGGGGACAGTGGTTCGGCAATGACAACTCACGGCCGATGTACCACTTTCCCATCGACGATGCTTACCTCGGCCGCAACGAGGCAGTGGAGGAATCGGGTGGATCCCAGCAATTATTTGATCCTCCCGTGGCACCCCCTGTCTTCCCCAAGACAGCCGCGACCGAAAGATTCAATGATCTGTTTGCTGCGAATCGATTTACATCAGCTTGCAGTGCAATCGTCGCTCGCTCCCCCGAATTCGCAGTCGATAGCAAGCATGACGTCGCATTCATTTGCGAACCAGTCCACAACCTAATTCATCGAACCCTGTTAATTCCCGATGGTTCAAGCTATCGAGCTGCACGTTCAACATCCGAACAACAAAATGAATTCCTTACCTCTACCGATCCTTGGTTTCGCCCGGCACGGGTTTTGATCGGCCCAGACGGGCATCTCTACATCGCCGACATGTACCGCGAAACAATTGAACACCCCGAGTGGATCCCCGACGCCTGGCAAGCACAACTTGACTTGAGGGCTGGTGCAGATCGAGGGCGACTCTATCGCGTTTCAAAGATCGATGGACAATCCGTCTCCAAGGACCTCCGCAACGATGCAACGACCAAGCAACTTGTAGATGCATTACGCTCTCAGATAGGTCCAAACCGCGATCTCACCCAGCAGTGGCTGCTTGAGCGCGATGACCCCATCACTTGGCCACTGCTGAAATCACTTGCCAAAGATGCCACTGTTCCGCATGCGCAGGTGCATGCGTTGTCGATTTTAGATTTGAAAAACAAGTTAGACCCATTGCTGTTGATATCCGCTTTACGATCGAGTCATCCTGGCGTGCTGATTACCGCGATTCGCCTAGCGGAAAAACGGCTTAATTTGAATGATGCCGAGCAAATCTTGCAGCAATTCTCCCTTCTCGCGTCCCATGCGAATCCGCAGGTCCAACTGCAGCTTGCACTCACACTCGGTCAATCCAACGACCCTCAGGCCGCCAAAATTTTGGCCAACCTTGTACGCAATGGCAACTTAGATCGATGGTTAATTCAAGCCATCAGTTCATCAGCGGGACTCCATGCAACAGCCATCCTCGATGATTTATTTTCGGAAACTCATGTCGACAAATTAGCAACGGTTCCTGCAGCGCTACTGACCAATTTGTTGAGTACAGCAAACGCTCGAGGTATCAACGTGGCAACTCGTTACGGCAAGTTGTTTGAGACGACCATAATTGATGAACCGCAGCAATTACAACTAGCAGCCTGTTTCACCAATGCATTCAAGGGACACCCTGCGTCACAACATCCTCTACGTGAGCAACTGAACCCACTCTACGAACAGGCAAAACGCTGGGTCAATGATACCGACCGTGCTGAATCACACCGCAAAGCAGCTCTAAATTTGCTGGGCATCGGCATCGGCGCGAGGGAAGAGGAAAAGCAACTGCTGCTAGACTTGGTATCGCCTCAAACACCATTCGCTCTACAGCAAGATGCCATTGAACGATTATCACGGTTGGGTGACACCAGCACCTGTGTGACTTTTATCGATCGGTGGGCATCCATGTCTGACTCAGTTCGCAGTCAGTGTGTCGGACAGATCTTGCAAAGAAGAAATTGGATCGAAATCTTATTGGACGCCTTGGAGCAGGGAACCATTCAAATAGCCGATCTATCACCCGCTGCGAGACAGCAGCTCACGCAAACAGGCTCAAGGTCGATGCGAGTACGAGCAAATCGCCTGGTCGCCACCAACGAATCACTCGGGAAGCGTGAACTCATCAATCATTACCGCGACCAGATGGGGAACCGCGGTGACAGAACACGGGGAGCCAAATTGTTCCAACAACACTGCGCCGTATGCCATGTTGCAAATGACCAAACGACTGCGGTCGGTGCCAGTCTTCAGAACCTTACGGACCGAAGCGAGACCACATTGTTAACCGCCATCTTGGACCCCAACCGAGCCATTGACCCACGGTATCAAAGTTACCTTGTACGCACCCAGGACGATCGAATCCTGATGGGCATCATTGAGCAGGAAGCGGGCCAAAGCATCACGTTGGCTCATGCTGATGGCAAACGAACAACCCTGCGTCGTGATCAGATCGCTGAACTAAAAAATTCTGGCACTTCGTTAATGCCCGAAGGTCTCCAGGACATCCTGCCACCACAAGCTATGCGAGATCTGATTGAATATTTACAGAATCAATGAACGCGCTTTTTTCAAACGCGCTTTTTTCAAACGCCTTGAACACTCGCTGTACCAAACTCCGAACCGATCGACCGCAGCCCTCACGTTTCTCAACGCAGATAATGCTTGTCTCTTCAAGTTCGAACAGCCGTTTCTGCGCTGCTGACGCTCAAGACATGTTCGCCGGTCTAGGTACTCGATTGTTTTCTCACTATCTAACTCACGAAGCCTGTCATGAAACCACAATCAGCTCTTCGCCGCCGTGAACTTTTAACCTACGCTGCATTTGGAAGTGCCGCTCTGGCCGCCACCGGTAATCAATCCACTTCGGCGGCCGATCAGCCTGGGACGAAACAGCCAAAGTATGCGATGAAAAAGTCAATCAACCTGTGGGCGTTTCCCTATCCAGACAAGATGTCGCTGGAGCAGTGTTTACAAACAGCGAAGGATGCTGGGTTTGATGGCATTGAACTGAACTACGATTTAGAAAGTGATCTGTCCCCCAACTCCGGCACGAAGGAATTCACCAAGATCCGGCAGATGGCTGACAAGATTGGGATCGAAATCAGTGGAGTCTGTTCGTTTCTGTTTTGGCCTTATCCGCTGACCAGTAACGATCCCGCCGAACGAGAACGTGGTATGGAACTTGCTGCTAAAATGACGCGAGCGGCTCACGATCTCGGCACCAAAAATCTGCTCGTCGTTCCGGGTGCCGTGCATATGCCTTGGCGCGAGGATCATGACCCAACTCCAAACGATGTTTGTGAACGCAGAGCAAAGGAGGCGATTGGTAAACTACTCCCCCTAGCCGAAAAATTAAATGTTTCGTTGAACATGGAAAACATTTTCTTTAACGGTTTCCTGCTTTCTCCGATGGAAATGAACGATTTTGTTGACAGCTTTCAAAGCGATTACGTCAACGTTCACTTCGATACGGGCAACATCATGGAATATCAGTTCCCCGAACATTGGATTCCGATCCTGGGCAAACGCATCAGGAATGTCCACCTCAAAGAATTCACCAAGAAGGGGACCGATCATTCACTTGAAGCATTTCGACCACTGCTCGATGGAACCACGAACTGGCCGGCTGTTCTAGAAGCCCTTGATGGGATTAACTACGACGGCTACCTGACGTTCGAATACTTTCACCCCTACGCGCATTTCCCAGAAGCACTGATCTATCAAACCGCCGATTCCTTGGATCGCATGCTCGGAGTCAAAGCCTCCAAGGTTTTGTGAAACGAGGTCATGGAAAAACCAGTGCCCGCGAAACGGATTCAACTTGACACATAGCTGTATTTTTGTACAGTATGGGGGAGTGTTGAATCTGCGGCTCGAAAAGTCGGCGGTGGAGAGCAATTGCTTGGGAACTTAAAGAGGATCAGACATAATCGCCGCCTGGGAAAACAAAGATCACATCGCAATCGGCTCGTCGAACCACACCAGGACTGTCATCAAATAGCGCCGAACCAAACAGCGTCGAGGGTGCCGCCCGCAGAGATCAACACAAGTCGTCCAAAGGAGTAAGCCGCCTGTTGCTTGCATTCACTGCACCGCTCTCATTGAAGCGGTCACGAAATAAAGGAGTTCGAGGATGGCGAAATCACCGGCGACGGAAGGTGTACTGGGCGATCCAACAGAGGTACTGAAAAATCAATTTGGACTCGATCATTTTCTGGATGGACAGCACGCGGTTGTTGAGCGCTTGTTGTCTGGGAAAAACGTTGCGGCGGTCTTTCCAACCGGTGGTGGCAAGAGCCTCTGTTACCAATTGCCCAGTCAGATGCTCCCGGGCACTACGGTGGTCGTTTCGCCATTGATCGCGTTGATGAAAGATCAATGCGATTCACTAAAACATCGTGGCATCGCAGCGGCGAGACTCGACTCAACACTAACCGGGCAAGCGTTTTCGGAAACGATGGCGGGTATTCGCAATGGTGAAACCAAGCTGCTTTACGTCGCACCCGAACGTTTTTTCAATGAGCGATTCTTAGCTTCCTTGGGGAAACTCCGGATCTCGCTGTTTGCGATCGACGAAGCGCATTGCATTAGCCAATGGGGTCATAATTTCCGACCTGATTACTTGAAACTAGCCGATCTATGTAAACAACTCGAAGTCGAACGTGTCCTGGCGCTGACCGCTACCGCCACGCCACAGGTCCTCGGTGACATTCGGGACGCATTTCAAATCGAGCCCGAAAATGCGATTCGCACAAGATTTCATCGACCGAATCTGAGAATTCGCAGCACACTCATCACCGACGATAACCCCTATCCAACGTTGCTGCAACGATTACGCGACCGTCCCGCCGGTGCGACACTTGTCTATGTTACTTTGCAACGCACGGCTGAAGAGATTGCCGAGCAATTATCGGCGGATGGCATCGATGCAACCGCTTATCACGCCGGAATGAAGCCGGAAGATCGTGAACAGATTCAACAAGATTTTCTCTCCTCCGATTCATCAGTGGTCGTTGCAACCATCGCTTTCGGTATGGGAATCGACAAACCCAACATACGCTATGTGTATCACTATAACCCTTCGAAGTCGCTTGAATCTTACGCTCAAGAAATCGGGCGAGCCGGGCGTGATGGCCAAGAGTCAACCTGTGAAATGCTGCTGGTTCCTAATGATCGAATAGTGCTCGAAAACTTTGTCTATGGCGACACACCATCGAGTCATGCGGTTGCTCGAATGATCGAAGTGGTAGCGGGTCAGAGCGATCCATTTCATATTTCACATTACCGTTTGTCCAACGAAACCGACATTCGTGTGCTGGTCTTGCGAACCTTGTTGACCTATTTGGAACTTGATGGATACCTCAAAGCGACCTCACCTCGTTACGACACTTATCGGGTGAAACCATTCGTCACCTCGGAACATATCCTGAATCACTTTGATGGTGAACGACGCGAATTCATCGCCGGCCTATTAGCAACACTGACCAAATCTCGCACTTGGTTCCATATGAACATGGTCTTGGCCACGCAAAAACTAGGCGTCGAACGAGAACGCATCGTTCGCGCCGTCGAGTATATGAGTGAACAAAATTGGATCGAAGTACAAGTTTCTGACTTAGTTCATGGCTACCGTTGGCAGCGCCGCGTCGAAGATTCCAAGACCCTTGCAGATGAACTATACGACCGGCTGACAAAACGAGAACAGTCCGAAGTTCATCGAATCGATGAGGTCTTGGATCTGGCAAAGGGTCAGCATTGCCAATCAGCCACACTCGCTCAGCACTTTGGTGAATCTCTCGATGTCGACTGCGGCAATTGCAGTCATTGTGTCGGTGAAGGCCCTTGGGAAATCGACGAACTGACCAATCGACCGATTGGTTCTTCAGCTCGCAAAATGATGGATGAGGTCGCACGGGAGTATCCCGATCGCTTTACAACGGCTCGCGACAAAGCAAGATTCCTTTGTGGATTGTCTTCTCCTGGCTTGGTTCGCGCCCGCCTGACCCGACATGCGAGCTTTGGGGTCTGTGAGCGAGTCCCTTTTGCATCCGTCCTCGAGCAGCTGCAGTCGTAACGACCCAACCTCCGTGCCACATCGCATCAGACCCACAGATCTTGGGGAAAGACCAGGGGAGCTTACGACGAGCTTCGCAACTGGCCGCATGTGAGCGGGGACAGATCACACCAGACTGCAGATTTGTCCGGCTCTTAACCGAGAATCTGTTGCAAACAAGTCAAAATGCGGGCCTTTTTCCAATCAAATGCTGGCCCCTTGACGCACCCGAAAGTATCCTGCTACTTTCATAATGCGCTGTGTAGACTCAGTGCTCCAAGGGGGGATTAGCTCAGTTGGGAGAGCGCTACAATGGCATTGTAGAGGTCATCGGTTCAAGTCCGTTATCCTCCACCTTTCAAGACGAAGCCGCTGATCGGTTATGATCCGCGGCTTCTTTCTTTTCTGGTTATTTAAAGAACCAGACTTTCGCGAATCGCGAGCAATCCCGATCACTTACGTTTTACTTTCGTTTTCCACCCATTCAGTGATCATTCCCCACTACCGGTTGGAGAAACGTCGTCGAGGACAACTTCGCGAAATCAAAAAAGAGGAAGTCGATGCTTACTCTACATTCGGCCACGAATTCCCTGGCTGATTGGCGTGCCTAATTCTGTTCACTCAACCCGATCAACTGCTGCATCGTCTCGGCAAAAGCCTTCCCGACCAAGATAAAGAAGCGACCCTCACCACTGTAGTGAAACCCTTTGTTCGATGTGGCTCGATTGAGCATCGCCCGCTCCTCCGTCGTGATGGGATTCACATTGAAGTCGCGATCATACTCCGGCAGCCAGCTACCCGCGGTCAGTGCGACAACCCTTGGTTCCAGTAGCGGCGCCGTCTCAATCGCCCTCGCGTTACCTTGAAACTCTGGCAACGTGTTGATGAAACGCTGGCCATTTCGCACGTCTTTTTGTTTGGGATTGTGTTCATTGTGCGGGCCGTTTACACCCATCACGCCAACGACCACCGGCATCTTCGGTACATCGAATTCTGCACGCACATCATGAATCAGATGAACAAGATTAGCGCCGTACTGCCGGCGGCCAGTTTCATCGAATAGATCATTGAATCCCTGAAACCAAACAAAGCCAGCGATTTCATATCCAGCTTTCTCATCGTAGTCAGGAAAATTCGCCTTGAGATTCTTCAGCGTCTGATGAACGAATCTAACCATTTTACGATACTGCAATCCAACGACCGGCTCGATCTGCCCCCCGTTCCATTGATCAGCCGCTTCCTGGGTCAACAGCTGGTTATCCAACTTTTCGTTTCCTGTATTGCCGGCACTTGGAGGTCGGAAGTTGACATACAGGCTCTGGCCGCCAGGAGCATATTTGATCAGCAGTACCTGCTCATCGAATGCTTCACCCAGATAATAACCGAACGAATACTCCGGTCCGATGTTATTGCCAAGCTTGCTGTAATCTCTACGTCCGCCAAAGCCTGGTTGGAGATTGCCGTTTGCATTGTTGGCGACCCAAACATCATCTCGCGTCATCAAAGTTTCTCCATCCGGCTTGAAAATCTTTAACAAAGCAGCGCGGGTTGGATCCATATCCTCACCAAGAAAGTCAATCGTTCGAATGTGCGCCTGCCCATCCATATTCGACTGACCGGCCAAGATAAAGACTCGGAGCGGTTTGGAATCGGCCACGGCCACGGTAGACAAGACTTCAACCAATAAGAAAACGTAAAGGATTCTTAACTTCGGGTTCATTGCGAATTATCTCTCAATGGGTCATGCGATGGTTGGTCACCGAGTGCATAGAAGCACCCAAAATCGATCAAGAAAGCAACTTTGATCACTCTTTTCGACTAGGCAAACGTCTCACGAACGACGCGACCGTGCACATCGGTCAAGCGAAAGTCGCGACCTGCATGACGATACGTCAGTCGCTCGTGGTCGATCCCCAGCAAATGCAGCATAGTGGCATGCAGATCGTGCGTGTGCACAGCATCTTCGGCTGTCCGAATCCCATACTCATCTGACTCACCGTACACGATACCACCCTTCACACCTCCCCCAGCCATCCATGACGAAAAACAGGGGCTGTGGTGTTCCCGGCCAGCGTGGTCCGCTTTTTGGTTGTACGGAGTGCGACCAAATTCCGTTGTCCAAACAACAAGCGTACTCTCAAGCATGCCACGTTGTTTCAGGTCAGTCAGCAGCCCCGCAATCGGCTTATCAATCGCCCTGGCAAGACGTCCATGATCAGCCATGTTTCCGTGCGAGTCCCAATTCGCACTTGAACCGACATCAATCAATTCCAGAAACCGCACTCCTCGTTCGGCAAGCCTTCGAGCGACAAGACACTGCCATCCAAAGCCACTGGTTGCACCGCGTTCAAGCCCATAAAGCTTCAACGTCTCCTCGGTTTCGCCAGCGAGATCGAATGCATCAGGCGCCTCACGCTGCATACCAAATGCAGTCTCAAACGATCGAATGCGGGCATCAAGTGCGTGATCGGCCGCCCGTTGCTCAAGATGTGCCTGATTCAAACGCCCGAGTAGAGCAAGCTCCATTTGCTGCATTTCTCCATCAGCAACCAACGGCTGCACGTATGGCAGCGGTTGCTTACCCGGAACAACGTGCGTTCCCTGATGACAGGCAGGTAAAAAATCACTGCCCCAAGTTTGCGCACCGGCGTACGGTGCGGCGGGAGCCAGAACCATAAAAGACGGCAAATTTTGATTGACCGTCCCAAGACCGTAGCTCACCCAAGCGCCCGCACTCGGTCGTGCGAACTGTGCTGATCCCGTATGAGCCGCGAGCGTCGCTTTGTCGTGCCCATCACTCTCACAGTGCATAGCATTAAGAACACAAACATCGTCGATGACCGACCCGAGATGCGGAAACAGGTCACTGACCCAAGTTCCGCTCTGACCGTATTGCTGGAAATCCCAACGTGGCTTAATCAGAAACCGTTTGAATTCGCCACCTTTGTTAAGCCATCGCGACGCAATGATGGACTTGCCGTGATCGGTGGTCAGCTGCGGCCGATGATTGAAGGTATCAACATGCGAAGCACCCCCAGTCGAATAGAGAAAGATCACTCGGTCAGCTTTTGCCGCATGATGACCTTTTCGTGCCGCCAATGGATTGGCTGGAACCGCTTCCAATTCATCGCACATGCCAGCCAATGCGATGGCCCCAAATCCGCCAGACGCACGGTGTAGAAACTGACGTCGCGATGTGGAGAACATGTTCATGGATCAAAATTCCCGTTGATTTGAAGACAGCTACCCGTCACGCAAGTGTGAGAAACGTGTTGCGATTCGAGCCGCTTGCCAATCTGTCCGGCGATTGACACCTTCATCCTTTCATCAATCAACAAATAGAAACCCGTTGCTTGTTACAAGGACTCTCGCAAACGCCGACCATACGGCCTTATCACCGCCATTGATATCCCTCTCGTTAATGACTTTCTTGCGAGCAAGTTTCTCCCGATACTTCAATACGAAAGCAATGGACTCCTCAATGATCGTGTCCACTGGGATTCGACCTTGCACCGTTTCGAATGCCCATAACACTTTTGCTCGGTCGTCGCCTGGCACGGCCACGATTCGATCCGCGATCCCGCTTGCCTGCTCATGCACGAAGGGCGAGTTCATCAAAAACAGAGCCTGCGTGGGAGTCGTGGTCGGCTGCCGCGACGCAACGCTCTGATTCGGATCCGCCGCATCGAACAGCGCTAAATAGGGATGCCTTCGATTGCGTTGCACCATCAAGTAGACGCTGCGGTGGTTCGATTCATACACCGCGTGGAAAGGATTATGAATCGTGAAGCCCCATGTGTTTACATCAGGAAAAGGATGTGATTGGGGAACATTCCGATCAAGCCGACCACTGAAAGCAAGTATTGCATCCCGGATAGATTCAGCATCAAGCGCGCGTCGCGAGTACCGCCAATGCCAACGATTTGTTGGATCGGCTGCCAAATTTTTGTCGTTGTCGACACTGGCCAGTTGGTAGGTCCGGGATTGCATGATTAGTCGATGCAGTGATTTGATCGACCAACCTGAACCAATGAACTCCGATGCCAGCCAATCCAAAAGCTTTGGATGACTTGGCGGTGTTCCCCGTGAGCCAAAATCGCTCGGCGTATCGACCAAGCCTCTGCCAAAATGCCACTGCCAAACTCGATTGACGAACACCCGCGCGGTGAGTGGATTCGATGGTCGCGTAATCCACTCCGCCAGCTCAAGTCGTCCACTTCCCGCTGCGTCGGGCCGCACAAGATCGCCTCCCAGAACTTCGAGGAACCGTCGCGGCACCTCATCGCTTGTTCGATGTGGTTCGCCTCGAAGCTGGATACGAGCATTGACCGGTTCGGCTTCACTGACTCCATAAGCAACTTCGTAGGCTGGTTCGGCAGCTTTGCTTTGACGTCGCTTGCCAATCGCAGCAATTTCCTTTTCCAGTGCAGCGAGCTGCGCTTCTTCATCACCGGACACCTTTTTTGGCGAGACCGATTGACTGCCGGGATCAGGGAACCGGTGCGACTGGAGCCCAAGATTATCGAGATCGCGTGAGCAGGCTGCCCCCGTGACGTGCCCAAACCCATCGCAAATAAAGCAGTCAGCGACTCCGTCCCAATTGGGACCCACCGACATATCTGAGAATTCGGTCAGGTCGCCAGGTGTCCCCACGATACCGGAGAATGTCTTCGTCGCTGGATCAATTGTGATTTGTAAGGTGTACCAAGTTCCGGGGGTGATCTTCCGGATCATCTTCCACTCGCCACCATCCGATATTGCGAACTCGTTGGCGGTCGCGCTGCACTGAATCGCCAGTGACTGAACGACACCTCGGCCTAGATAAAATCGGAAAGCGCCTTCTTCTTTCGATGTTACCGAGCGGAAATCGACGGTGAAATGCATCGATTGACCGGGGGTCGCATGTAAGCCTTCTTTGAAAACATATCGCAAGCCATCGGTCGGTTGGCCGCTGCCGATACGAACTCCAAGCCCACCTTTTGGGTGAATATGATCGAAAGGACTTTGCGCTTCTGACACGATCTCAATCGGCCCAGAACAGACCCAGGGCTCACCAGGACGTTCGCCCGCTTGCTGTATTTCAAAGTTCAGGTCCTTTCCACCCGCTCGCCAGCTTGGATCGAATTCTTTTTGTCGCCGTTGCAGTTCCGCCAGTTTCGCGTCTATCAATGCGAGTTCAGCCGTCTTGGCCTCCTCAAGCGTAGAAACCTGCGCGGGAGGAACGAGTGGAGGAATATGGGCAGGACGCTTCTGTTCTTCGCCACCAGGAAATGCCCATTTTGTGCTTTGCAGAATACCGTACAAAGAATAATAGTCAGCCGCCGAAACCGGATCGTATTTGTGATCGTGACAACGCGCGCATCCGAGCGAGAGCCCTTGGAGCGACCGCCCAACGGAATCGATTACATCGGCAAAATCAAGGTACTGAAAAGCAGGCGAAGCCTTGTAGCCGTAGCGTTTTCCAATTGCGAGAAATCCGGTCGCAATCACCTGACTAGCGTATCGATCGGGATCATCGATTGAATCGCGCCGAGCCAGAATATCACCGGCAATTTGTTCACGCACGAACTGATCGAACGGTAGATCACGATTGAATGCCTGGATGACCCAATTGCGATATTTGTACGCTTCCCGAACTGGATAATCTGCTCCGTCACCGGCCGTATCCGCATATCGTGCAACGTCTAACCAATGTCGCCCCCATCGTTCGCCGTAGGCGCTAGAATCAAGCAGGCGTTCGACGAGTGATTCGAATGCGTCTGTCGACTCATCTTGCAAAAACGCGTCGATCTCACTCTTGGTTGGTGGAAGTCCGGTTAAATCGAATGTCGCACGCCGGATCAAAGTGCGACGGTCCGCATCTTCCACTGGCGTTAAGCCATGCTCCTTCATTTGCTCCATCACAAATGAGTCGATCGGATTCCGTGACCAGTGCTTCCCCGCTTCATTTGGCACTATCGGCGTTTTCAACGGCTGAAAAGACCAAAACGCGTGAGCCTCCTCTACACCCATTCTAACAGAACTAGACGTAGCCGCTTCGCGGCGAGGATCGATTGCACCCCGTTGAACCCATGCTTCGAGATCCGCAATTTCGTTGACGGCAAGCTTCTTGGCCGGTGGCATTTGCAAATCAGGATCATCATATTGAACGGCTTGGATCAGCAAGCTCTTGCCAGGTGAACCGGCTGTGACAGCTGCGCCGCGATTCCCACCCCGCATCCAACCATCGCGCGAGTCAATCCGCAGTCCACCTTCTTGTTTCTTATCACCATGACACGCGACACAATGCTTGACGAACAGAGGCCTTATCCGTGCCTCAAAAAAATCCTCGTCGCTCTCCGCAAAACAAGTGCCCCCAACTTGAATCAAAAATACTGATACCATCACGATAATAAAGCGGCAAATTGACACTGCAATCTCAGTCATGCAACGACAGTCCCTCATGATGCAAGCACCTCATTGATGACGTTGCCATGCACATCTGTCAGTCGTCTTTCAAAACCGTTGTGGTAGTAGGTCAGCCGTTCATGATTTAAACCCAGAAGGTGCAGAATGGTGGCATGAAAGTCATAGACAGTCGCCACGTTCTCAATAGCCCTGTAACCGAATTCATCGGTCGCCCCGTACGTGAATGGTGCCTTTACTCCAGCTCCCATCATCCAAGCGGTAAACCCAGACGGATTGTGATCTCGACCGCTCGCCCCTTTTTGGAATGTCGGCATACGCCCAAATTCCGTCATCCAGACAACCAGCGTGTTCTTCAATAGCCCGCGGCGTTTCATATCCCTCAACATCGCCGCACACGGCTGGTCAAGCACGGGTCCGTGTTTGCTGTACTGCTGTTCAATCTGTTTGTGGCCATCCCAATTGCTGACACCTTCGCCCCCGGTTTGGTAGGCGCCGTTGAACAGCTGCACAAACCGGACACCTTTCTCGAGCAGGCGCCGGGCCAAAATACAATTACGGGCAAATTGCGCCTTCAAGGGATTTTCGGAATCGTCAGCGCCATATTCGTGAAGAATACTTTTCGACTCGCTCGATAAGTCAGTGACCTCGGGAACACTCAGTTGCATTCTTGCTGCCAGTTCATAGCTCGAAATTCGCGCCGCAAGTTCGGTATCACCAGGAAATCGATTCAGATGTTCCTGATTTAGTCGCTTTAGAAAACTTCGCGTAGCTCGGTCGGTTTTGGAACTCACACCGTCCGGGATGCTGAGGTTGCCCAACGGTTTTGTGGCATTGAATTCGGTCCCCTGGAACGCGGCTGGTAAAAATCCAGGTCCCCAGTTGTTGACACTGGATTGAGGCGTTCCGCGTGGATCGGAAATGGCGACGTAGGCAGGCAGGTTTTCGTTCTCAGTTCCAAGAGCCCAGGTCATCCAAGCGCCCATACTTGGGAAACCATCCAGCGTATAGCCAGTCGACATGAAGTTCTCACCAGGGCCGTGGGTGTTCGTTTTTCCTGTCAGTGAATGCAGGAAACACATGTCATCAGCAAGTTCACCCAGTTGTGGAACCAAGTCAGAAATCATCTTGCCCGATTCGCCCCGCGGTTTGAATTCCCAAGGGCTCTTGGTGAGCATGCCCTGCTGTCCCTGAAACGTTAGCAGATCTTCCGCGCCGGGCATTGGCTTACCGTGCTGCTTGATTAGCTCAGGCTTGTAGTCGAATGTGTCGATCTGACTGCAGGCACCAGCACAGAAAATCACCAATACATTTTTTGCAGCTGGTTCGTGGTGAGCCTCTCGAGCGGCAAACGGCCGACTGGGATTGATCTGAGGACGAATCGGGATGGTTTTGTCAGCCAGCAAACGTTTTTCCTGCAGCAAACTCGCGAGCGCGATGCCGCCAAGCCCGGAAGAGGTGTTCGACAAAAACTGTCGTCGGTTGAAGAATGAATTCATAGGACTGCCGATGAAATTACAAATGGTCGATTCAGTGGCTGATGGTTGTGAGTCGTTTTGCACCGGCAAGTAAACGAGTGCCTGCGCGAAAACCCAAGCTCCTGCCTGAGATCTTTACACGGTGAGGTTCGGTATTCGGCATCATTAAGGAATGAACACAAATTCGTTTGTATTTAGCAAGGCGCGAGTGAACTGCCGCAGCCCCTCTTGTTCGATGAATCTTAGGCTGTCGGCCGATTCAGTTAGGGTCGGAACGCGTTGGAAACAAAGCTGCCACGCTCGCTGAATCTGTTCGGCAACGGTCGCTTCTTCGTTCTCCAGCCGTGCCGCTAATAGATCTGCTTGTTGCATGACGAATTGGCTATTCAGCAGATTCAAGGCCTGCAGTGGAGTCGTGGATCGACTTCGTTTCGATACGACCATACTGGAATCTGGACAGTCAAACGCCCCGAAAACATGTTCACGCTCTTGTCGCACCTTGGTCATGTAGATCATGCGACGCCAATCTCCAGGACCATATGAGGTCTTAGCGTGATAGTGCCGAACGTTTTCCATTTCGACCTCGAATGGACTAAATCCGGGACCACCGCTCCGGTCAAGATCGAGCGCGCCGGTCACCGCAAGAATTGAATCGCGTATCGCTTCCGCTTCCAAGCGTCGAGGCGGAAAACGCCATAACAATCGGGAATCCGCATCGACTCGCAGTGCATTCTGATCTGGGCGATTACTTTGCTGCCACGTCGCCGAGTTCAAAATCAAACGGTGGATATGCTTGAGCGACCAACCATGATCCATGAGTTCGGCTGCAAGATAATCAAGCAACTCGGGGTGACTTGGTGGAGCACCATTTCGGCCAAAATCACTCGGTGTATCCACGATGCCTGTGCCAAAATGAAATTGCCAAAGTCGATTGACGATCACTCGGGCGGTCAAGGGATTTTCCTGATCCACGATCCAATCCGCGAGCGCCTTTCGACGCATTTGTTCAGGGGCATCGACCGGCAGGCCGAGCGAGGCAAATGCTTCGATGGCATTCGGACCAACCTGTTCGCGTTTAGCACCGGGCTCCCCTCGATACAAACGATGCGTCGGTCCGGGCTGAGTAAACTTCCCGGCATAGACAGTCGTTGTTTCTTCTAGATCAGCCTTTTGCTTTTGAAATTGCTTCAGCTCATCCAACCAGCGTTGCCCAGCCGCCGCCTCGGAATCTGAAACATCCGTGAACTGGTACACGTCGATGGGCGTACTGTTCGTCGAGTTGCGATCCCCCGACGACACCAAACATTCCCAAACGCCGGGTTCGGTAGCCCCATCAATGTGGTAACGCACCGGCACTCGATCATTGAATTTTCCAGTGCGATCGCGGCCCCAAACAATGCGGTCAACTAGAACCGGATCGGCAAACTCGATCTGTACCCAACCGCCATCTTTGGAACCAACAATCCAGCTCCAATCGTTACCGTACTGCCCATCGTTAATATGCTGCAGCTTGTGCTTTGGATGAACGAAATCACCTGAGGATGTCGCCGTCGCACCATGACTGGCGAGCGCGACATTGCGATCACCGGAATAGATTTCCAGCTCGTCAATGCAACCTTCCGCGCCCAGGCTTTCATCAATGGTAAAGCGAACGAACCGGACTGACCGGGGCGGAAACCGTTCCTCGTTTCGTTTCGCGTTGACAGCGGCTCGCTTCCTTGGCGCAGGCACATCCGACTCACGTGCTTTATCTACTGGTTGCAGGACAACCACGTCAGCGGTGACAGCTGTTCCATGACTGCCTCCGATCAGCACGATGGAATCAGCTGGCATGAGTGCATGAACTCCGGCGTCATGAAAACCGCTCCAACGAGGGACACCATCGTTTTTTGACCGATCTGCCGGCAACTGCTGATTTACTACCGCAATGGTTTTATCTTCCGCAGCTGCTCGAATGACATAACGCGCATTGGTGCTGTGCGATTCGAATCCGCTACCCCAACTTAGCCAAACGCGATAGGTCCCTTTCACTCTTGGCCGGTAGCTGACCACGTCTTTGTCAGGTTCGTTCTGCCACCACGTGTACTTGGCATCACCAAAACCGGTCTTGGCTTGGCCTGCTTTGGCAGCAGTCCCGCTGGGTGCGTAAGCATGCGTTGCCTCTGATTCATCGAGAACAATGGAGGCTTGCGTGGGTTGGGGGATAAACTTCTTGAGTCGTGCGGTTCGTTCCTCAATCTGTTCTGCAAGCTTTGCTATCCTTGCCTTCGTTTCCTTTGAGAATGGCAGTACACGATCGCCATGCTGCACACCGGCGAAAACGGCCTGCATCGCGTAATAGTCCCGCTGACTAATCGGGTCAAACTTATGACTGTGACATCTCGCGCAGCCCGTGGTTAGCCCCAAGAACGCGGTGCCCGTTGTGTTGATCATGTCATCCAATTCATTCATCCGCTGCTGCAATTGCAGCAATGGGTCCTGACCTTTGACCAAATCATAAGGCCCAGCGACCAGAAACCCTGTTCCGACATCGGCTCCCATCGCATCGCCAACGATCTGCTCCTGGACGAACTGGTCATACGGTTTATCGTCATTCAAGGCTCGAATCACCCAGTCACGGTAATGCCAAGCATTGAGACGTTCTCGATTCGTTTCAAATCCGTGCGTTTCACCAAACCGAACGAGGTCCAACCAATAACTCGCCCACCGTTCACCGTAATGCGGGCTTGCGAGCACATCGTTTACCAATTCGCTCCAAGCCGATTCGCGATCATCAGCCAGAAATTGATCGACTTGCTGCGGAGTTGGTGGCAAGCCAAGCATCACCAGGTAAAGTCGTCGTATCAAAACGCGTCGTTCCGCGGTGGGTGAAAGCCGGAGACTTTGGTCAGTCAATTTGCCGCGAATGAAGTGATCCGGACTGGCCGCATCTGTCGGCTCAAGCGGCTGAAATGCCCAGTGCGAGAGATCTGCTTCGGCGGTGGCCGAGCCATAACTTGCCGGAGTCTCCGCACCCGAGGCGATCCACTTTTCGATCAGGCCAATCTGCTCGTCAGAGAGCGACTCATTGGGCGGCATCTCTTTATTCGGTTCCTGATGACGAATCAGCTTCACCAAGTAGCTTGACGTTGGCTTCGTCGGCACAACCGCCGGTTCACCGGAATCACCGCCGGCGAGCATGCTGGCCAGCCGATCGAGGCGTAACCTACTTTCCTGCTCGTTCGGACCATGGCAATCAAAGCAGTGTTGTTTCAAAATCGGCTCGATCTCTGTTTCGAACTGCACTTCAGCGCTACCGGCTTTCGTGTTACCAACTTGGGCATCCAAAGCAGGCAGGTAACCTGCGGTCAAGGCAAACCAACATGCGAAAACATGAAGACGCTTTTTGGAGAGTCGTTTCATTGTTTGCTTTCCCAGCTATTTTGCCACGGCTGCCACGGTCGAACGAGAAGAGCCCAAAAAGATCTCCGCGAGGTCAGCTTCGATTTCCTCTTCCGCAAAAAGATCGTGCTGCAGGGCGGTGGCTGCTTTTGCAATGTGCTCGGCCATTGCATCCGATGCTCGCTCCGCATCTCCCGCGGCAAGCGCCTGCACAACCCTCAGATGCTCTGAGTTCTCTTCCATCTGTGAGTAGTTTGCTCTTGCCGTTCGGCGTCGATGCCGCGCGTCTCGCAAACTACGATACAACACACTGTATCGACGGATCTCGTAGGCAAGTCGTTCGTTGCCACATCGCTCAGCGATCAATTCGTGAAGCGTTGAATCAAGTCGTTTTGTTTCCGCCGACCACTGTCGACTACGCGGTGCATCAATCAACCTTTGCAGTTCGTCTACAAGAGTTGCCAATTCGAATGGTGCGATTCTACCGCAGGCATTTCGCGTCGCTTCGCATTCAAGCACCTGACGAAGATGGCAAATATCGAGCACCTGACGAGGTCCAAACGGCCGAACAACCGCCCCACGGTTAGGTTTCAATTCGACCAGACCAAGCCCCGACAATTCGACTAAAGCCTCGCGAATCGGAGTCACACGGACACCGTAACGCTCCGCAAGAAACTCTACCCGCAATCGTTGGCCGGCCTGAAAATCACCTTTAAAAAGGTCACCAACCACTTCTGCGACAACATTGTGACGCTTCTTACCGTGATCCATGAATCCCTCGATCAACCAGTCCAAAATACACAACTTGCTCAGATTATATACAAACCCGAACTGCCGCGTTGGAAACCAGGTCAGCTTTCGGAATCCTGCCAACTGCCTATCAACGCATCCCATATCATCGGCGGAAGCGGAGGACGAGGCCTCTTTCTTTTCGAGTGACAGCGTCGCGAAAATTGCGATTCACGACCAAAAGCCTGCCGCGCGGGTAGTTCGCCAAGCTTCGACGGTTCCGATTAATACATTTGGGTTCACCCCGTACGTCAATCGTTAGCGCGACAACATGGCCGTGCTCTGCAGCACCGCTTTTCCTCGGCAGCTCTCACCAAATCTTGAAGAGAGCAGAAAGTCCTCAAGAGGTTTGTGATAAAACTCGTGAATTTGGCAACCCGCGCGGAACGCGTGCGCGATGCTCGCTCGCGTGCACATGCGCAGGTGCGATCGCCCACACACGAAAATGGTGTTGTGGAAGCGGCCTTGAACAGCTGCTTCTAGTCACGATCGTTCAACGCACTAAGGATCGACACCAAACGATCCGCCTCAAGGAGCCTTAATGCCCAAACCCGATCTCATTACCATCCCCATCAATAAAACCACCACGAACACTGGTGAGCAAAAAACCATGTCTGTCCTGACCTTGACACCCGATCGGGCCAAACGGGCCCTCCACATCGATTTCAAGGGCGAAGGAATACGAGGCAACGGCGAGCTTCCACCACCCGTGATGCTTGGCATCTATTGCTGCGTCAGATACCCGACGTACCACGTGCAGATTCTTGAAGCAACACTCAAGCCACTCGTCCACGCTGGCTTCTCCTCCGAATGCTTCGACCACATGGAAGTGGCGATTAACTCACTTCTCGACCAAGCCCGAAGTGAAGATCGCGATATCCTCTATTTCAGCCAGCATGAGCAGGACATAGTGAATAGGTTCTGTAGTCATCAGACCGTCAACGAATTCATCGCCCGGTCAGGCAACGCAAAATTGCTGCTCAAACGATGGGCACGGCGGACAGGCAGAGCGAGGTGCCACACACTGGAAGACTACTGCCAAGCCATTGAGCGAACTACTTATGAGGCTCCCAAACTGAGTGTCGCGGAGGCGATTCGCCGACTCCGCAAGGCATGCCGTACCACCCGACGATGGCGACACCTGGAATCAAACAAAAAGGAGCTAGCGAAACAATTTTTCGCCTACAACAAGCAAGATTGCTTGGCTCTCTTCAAGCTCACCAAAAAGGCGGCGAACTGTGTCAACCGCTCTCGGCTTAGCTGAACGGTCACTTCCTGACGATTCATAAAATCCAACAGAGTGTGACCTCCATCGCTGTACTTGCATCTGGATCCGCTTGCTCAATCACATTCCGCTCGATCTATCAGCAGAAATCCACCATGTCTTGTTTTGAATCACGAATCGCTCAAGCAGTGATCACCGATGGCAACACGAACGTCTTATCCAAACGTCTTATTATTTTTGCCGTTCCTGATGCCGCGGAACGTTTGTTACGACCGATTCTTCAACCCTACGACCAAGAACCCTTTTGGTACTTTGAAAAACTGAAGACTGGGCACGCACCCGCACCCTGGGCAATTGCCTGCTTGGATCGCGAATACGACTTGGCAGTACATGTCGTGGCAACACGACCTGCTGAAGCGGGCATTCGCTTTGCCGCGTACCAGCCATCCCCGAAGTGCCCGGCTAGCGACTTTATTCCCGGCCTCGGTACCCTGGTATTCTTTAGCAGGATCGCACTACAGGTAGCAGCGAAGAGCTCTCCACTCTTTGCAACCGCCCGGGAAACCCTACAGGAGTGCACCGAACACCAAAACTGACTTACTCTCCTTCCTCCACTTAGCGGCCCATGGCTTCGCGAGGCGCTGGAAGTCGATCGCAAGCTGTGGAAAGAGAACCAATCTCGCCAAATCGATTGAACTCTCGATCGCTGTACTTTCCAATTCAGGCACTTCAACTAGATGTTGTAACGCTGGAACGCCTAAACGTTAGGCCACCACGAATCATATCGAGCGGCTGGTGAAATATTTCGCCAAAACAGCGATACCTCCTCGGCCCACAAGTCCAATCGCTCCTGCTTCACCAAACTGACATCTTGAAACATGGAGCGGTGGACCACAAAATGCAGGTCAGCGATGACATAGGTCATGCACCATTGCGTCAACGATGCAGACCAGTCGATCTTCGGCGTAAAACGATTTTGGAAAGCTGTTGCCAACGTATCGCATTATCACACAACGACACGCACGCACTCCATACACAGGCACAGGCCAACTTTACATTGGCCTACGAACACCGCACGTGTTGTTACTCAAGCGCTCGCCATCTTGTCTCCCTCGTCGCACATTGAATGAACCATTTGACCAGAGCTCTGTATCTGCTTGTGATGTACTCCGGCTTGCGTGCCTTATTCAACCAACTCCGCTGTCACTCACTTCCAAAGCCCCACGCATCGGTCATCGATGGGAAGACCATCCAATTTGATGAAGATCGCTCGATCAGAGTCCGTGTACACGCGAGGATCCCCTCAACGCTACTCGCACCAGAACAAATCGCTGGAATGGTCTCGCTCTACTCGATCGAGCCGGGCATCAAAAGACTTCCTTATGCAATGCTGCGACTCACAAGCCATTTTGGATGCGGCGAACTCGAAATCGCTTTCTTTGAGGAGAGGGGCAGCGTCACCCTCTTCGCAGTAAGAAATATTCTGAAATCAAATCTGGATCGCTTTGGAACGAATCGACTGTGTTCGCAACTCAAGCTTAGTGATAGGCAAGATGAAATCTGTGCGATCCGGGCAATCATACAATCCCTTTGCAAGCAAGGAATCAATGCATCATTTGCATCTCCTGAAGAATGCGTTTCGCTGGCGGTGAACGAGTCGCTGCTGAATCCGAAAACTCGCAACCGGACCCTCGCAGCACTGACACAAAAATACCGGCGAATCGAAAATCAACTTGCAACATATCACACGTGAGCATTGACGTTGCACTGTAAATGTTTAGCAAAATCTCGGGTGAGTCGTCGGAGGTCAGCTGACCTCTCTCCAATCAACCAATCAGGTAATCAGGTAATCAGGTAATCAGGTATATGAAGAACAGAACACCTCCTGCAGAGGATCGATTCATGGCCCGGATACAGCTTGCAGATTTGAGTGATTGAATCTCACAAGCTCCTGCTGTGAAAGAATATAAAAAGCTTCTTTGTCAACTTCTGCAGAGCCGAAGGTCCAAGCACTCGCCGTGGGGTTCATCGCAAGCCACTGAATCGCAACAGGGCCAATTGTCTTTTTTGTGTCGATGATGTACGACAGGCCGGCACCGTTCATCCAGTACAGTTTCCCATCAT
>JAYZAR010000114.1:0-5909 GCA_036339635.1 Planctomycetota bacterium
CTTGTGGATGGGGTTCGCGATTGTCCCAGCTGTCATCATTGGGGCGATTTTAGCCGCACGCGTTCCGATGACGGGGATGCCCGAATTGGTTGCGATGCTGCATAGCTTTGTCGGGCTCGCCGCAGTGTTGGTAGGTATCTCAAGCTTTCTTGAATCGGGAATTGAAGTGCCCGAGAGCGAGCATCTGATCCACGATATCGAGATTTTCATTGGTGTCTTTATCGGTGCGGTCACCTTTACCGGTTCCATTTTTGCCTTCCTGAAACTGCGCGGCTCAATCAGCGGAAAACCGCTGATGTTGCCCGGCAGACATGCCCTAAATGCCTTGCTGATTGTGGTGAGTGTTGGCTTGGGAGTGTGGTTTTGCCGCGTCGACAGCGGTGGCATGGTTCCCTTGCTCATGATGACAGGGATCGCATGCTTCCTCGGAATTCACCTCGTCATGGCAATCGGTGGCGCTGACATGCCGGTGGTCGTTTCCATGTTGAACTCCTACTCGGGCTGGGCAGCGGCTGCCGCCGGTTTCATGCTCAAGAATCACCTCCTGATCGTGACCGGTGCCCTAGTCGGAAGCTCTGGCGCGATTTTGTCCTACATCATGTGTGCGGCGATGAATCGTAGCTTTATCAGCGTCATCCTGGGTGGATTCGGGGGCGAGACCAGCGGACCGACAGCGGAAGTCGATGGCACCGTGACTGAGTTTTCCGTTCAAGATACAGTCGACCTACTCGACGAAGCCCAGAGTATTGTAATCGTGCCCGGCTACGGGATGGCAGTCGCGCAGGCTCAGCATTCTCTGGCCGAAGTCGTCCGAATCCTATTGGATCGCGACAAACTTGTTCGCTTTGCGATTCATCCCGTTGCAGGTCGCCTACCCGGCCACATGAATGTGCTGCTGGCCGAAGCAAATGTACCCTACGATATCGTTTTGGAAATGGACGAGATCAACGAGGACATGTCGTCAACTGACGCGATTCTGGTGATCGGCGCGAACGACATCGTCAATCCCGCGGCACTGGAAGATCCCAACAGTCCAATTGCGGGGATGCCTGTCATCGAAGTCTGGACTGCCGCGACCTGCGTCGTGATGAAACGCGGCATGGCAACTGGATATGCAGGTGTCGACAACCCGCTGTTCTACAAAGACAACACATTCATGCTGTTCGGTGATGCCAAGCAAAACGTCGACGCGATTCTGAGCAAATTGCGAGACTAGATGAAGAGACTTGCTACTTGGGCGGCATGATCTTCGAAGCCATTACAACGCATTCCTTCTCGATAACCCGTCAAATCAAGCCGCCAGTCACACTTTCATTGACTTGGCTAGAGATCGCCGAGGTGATCAATGCAACCTCGTTCCTGCCGGCGGCTGATGGCCACGCAGAAAATCGCCCCCTGTCATTTCTTTTTTGCCGGCGGGCTGAAGACGCTTGATCCGGACGAGACGATCGGCGGTCGCTACCTGGAACCCGTCTCCCAAGACAATCTCTCCGGAAATTCGATCATCACTCGGTGTCTCAGTGAGCTCAAACCCGCGAATCACAAGCCTCATCGCGGGCTTGCCGTTGCCAAGCTCTAGATGCGTAAACGCCCCTGGCCATGGTTGCATTCCTCGGATGTGCCAATCGAGCTGCTCCGCAGTGCGGCTCCAATCAATCTCTCCGTCTGCCTTGCTCAGCCTGGGAGCTTTGGTCACTTTGGCAGCGTCTTGCAACTGTCCCAGAACCGAATTTCCGTCCCAGTCCGCTAGCTTTCCGATCGCTTCCAAGGTCGCGTCAATGCCCAACTGCGCTAAACGTTCTTCCAACTGGCCAGCGGTTTCGTTAGCCTCAATGGCCGTCTGTCGCGTCACCAGAACTGGACCGCCATCCAATCGCGGTGTCATGTGAATCACCGAGACACCGCTGATCAGCTCACCGCTCAACAACGCCCACTGGACCGGCGCCGCACCGCGAAACTTCGGTAGCAATGAGCCGTGTAAATTGATGCCGCCAAGTTGCGCCGTTGCCAAGGCAGCTGGTTTTAAAATGTGACCATAATCACAAACCACTAACAAATGAGGCTGCTTCGCAGCGACTTCGGAAATCGCCGCTTCTTCGTTGATGGTTTGCGGATCAAAAATCGGCAAGCCCCACCCCTCTGCCCACTGCCGGACGGGATTCGACGGTGGACCTTTGCGGCTCTTCACCGGGGATTGCGGCTTGGTAACTACCAATGCGATGACGTGCCCAGCGGCTCGCAAGGCTTCGAAGGATGGCACGGCGAATGGGCCGGTTCCCATCAGAACAAGACGTGATGGATGCAACGATCTAATCTCCCTAATCAACTGCCAGAAGGCGTGTCCCTAACAACCTGCTCGTTCAAAAACGTTCTTTACCCAGCTCGCAGAATTGACCCAACAAGCAAACCGCAAAGCAAACACATGGACGGCCCATCTCGTGTGTGATCCAACCAGGCCCGGAACAGCCAACCGAGCTCGCTTCACTAAATTCCAGCAATGGGATGAATGGTGATTGATCTCAACCCGCTAAGTGAATGCCTGACCATACGGCTCTGTCCGCGCTATGCATACTGGTCGTACCAAGTTTGCAGTTGCTGTTCCAACTCCGCTGGCGTTGGCATGCCACCAGATTTCTGCTTGGACTCATATACCGTTTCCATTTCCAGCAGCTGTTCGTCCAATTCACGCTTTGCTTCTTCTGTCATTCGGTCGAAGAACATAACACCATTTAAATGATCGTTTTCATGCTGCAAGACTCGCGATAAAAATCCATCAACGGTCCGCTCAATTGGGTTTCCTTTTAGATCGAATCCGGTCAGACGCACCTGCTTGGAGCGTATGACGTTGCCGTAGATTCCAGGCAGACTCAGACAGCCTTCCTGTGCCGTTTCATTTCCTTTGGGACGTTGCAATTCAGGATTGATCAAGACCAACTCTTCCCCATTGCCTCGCTCCCCCGAGGGATTTGCGACGAAGATGCGGAGCGGCAAATTGACTTGGTTCGCAGCAAGCCCGACGCCCTCGGCCTCATACATCAGGTCCAACATTTGCGATGCAAAGTCTCGTAATTGCTTATCGACACGGCGGATCGGCTTGCTACAAACCCTCAGCGTCGGATGCGGGTACTGAATGATGCTAAGCTGCATGAGTCTGAAATCGGATGGCTACGAAATTGACTGGGAAGGTGAGTCGTTGCAGCTATTAGGGGTCGCGACGCCAAGATCCTGGCCCCAGCCAATTTGCTGAGAAAATGCGATTTTGGCCCCTGCCACAAAACTTCTCGCACGATACCCCTATCCAATCTGTCGGACGGGGTGTTTACCACCTTCGTGGCGTACTAGAGGATGACGGATTCGGAACGTTTTGTGCAGGGGGAGCCAAAATGAGGCCCTGAAACTCGCCATGATCCCGCTGGACAGAACACACCGCTTCCACCACCATTTCAACATGCTTAATCTATCCGCTCACCGACTGTTTCAGCAGGCAATCGACCAGGTCGCATTGCTGAGGTGCAACCGACAAGAAATCGCCCAGGCGAACGTCTTGGATGCCGGCGTGGAAACGCCAGGTTCGCTTTCCGCAGGCGTCTTGCTGGCGAGACTTTGCCTTGGCGACCGGGCCGCTGTCTCGCTAGTCCCCTCGGATGGCAGGCTGTTCAGCAGCAACCTGGTGCACGTTCGCACTGACGATCCGATTCGTAGCTGCCTCGGTTCCCAGTATGCAGGTTGGCCGATCAAGACTGACGATTACTTCGCCATGGGAAGTGGCCCGATGCGAATGGTGCGAGGCGAGGAGCCCGTTCTCGAGCACCTGAAATTGCAAGAATCAGTTCCCACCGTCGTAGGTGTGCTGGAGTCCGAATCATTGCCTACCGCGTCCGCGGTTCAGGCGATTTCCAAAGATTGCGATACCCCCGCCGGCAAGATCTGCCTGGCGGTCGCGCCAAGCACGTCAATCGCGGGGAGCTTGCAGGTTGTGGCACGGAGCGTCGAAACCGCCATGCACAAACTGCACGAGTTAAAATTCGACGTCCGCTCGATTATCTCGGCAACCGGACATGCACCGCTGCCACCACCGGCCAAACCAGGAAATACCGTCGATGGTGTCGGCCGCACAAACGATGCGATTCTTTACGGGGCGACAGTCACGATTTGGGTCGACATGGCCGACGATATGCTGGAAACCGTCGTAACCAAGGTGCCTAGCAATTCATCAGATGACCACGGTCAACCCTTTGCAAAAATATTCAAACATTACGATTACGATTTTTACAAAGTCGACCCATTGCTGTTCAGCCCAGCGGTGGTGACATTTCACAATCTTCGAAGCGGCCGTAGCTGGACCGCGGGGCAACTCGAACCGTCCATTCTGCAAGCTTCGTTTTCGTCATGAGTGAGACGCGGATTCTTTGTCTCGGCGCTGGGAATGGATGGCATCGCAACCAGCTCCAGCAAGCATCCGATTCCGCTGGTGTGAGGCTCGAGACTGCGACTTACGAATCCTTGGCCGCGCGGATTGAAGCAGACCAAACAATCCTGGATTGTGAGGCTGGTAGGCTCGACGAATTCGACGCGATATTAACGAGGACGATGCCCGCAGGATCACTCGAAACGATCACGTTTCGGCTGGCGGTTCTGCACCAACTGGAAAACCAACCGGGCGGACCTGTGGTTGTCAATCCGGCTCGATCCCTGGAATTGGCAATCGACAAATTCGCGACCTTGGCACGCGTGCGTCAACTCGGCTTCGCCATCCCTGACACCATCGTTGTGCAATCAAGACACGAAGCGCTCGATGCCTGGGATTCCCTCGGCGGGGATTGCATTGTCAAACCCATCTTCGGTGGTGAAGGTCGCGGCGTCATGCGAATTACTGATCGCGAACTAGCCTGGACAACTTTTGCGACCCTCGAGCGTTTGGATTCAATCATGTATGTCCAACGTTTTGTTCCGCCAGGTGGTTGCGACACTCGCTTGCTATTGATTGGTGATGAAGTCATCGGTTTACGTCGCGAAAATCAAAATGACTTTCGCGCGAACGTTGCCAGCGGAGGAAGCTGTCAAGCAATTGAACTGGAAACGACACAAATTGAGATGGCACATCAGATTTGCAGCGTATTAGGCTTGAACTTTGCGGCAGTCGATCTAATCCACGATTGTGACGATGCGGCTCGTGTGATCGAGGTGAACGCAATTCCGGGCTGGAAGGGTGCGCAAACCGTAACTCCTTTTCCAATCGCTGATCGTATCGTGGAGCTGCTGAAGAAGATGCCCGCGGCTCTCACCGAGGCGAAGTGCTCATGAACAAAAAGGTTTCTGACGGGAACGTCGCAGCGAGGTTGCGTCTCGTCACATCACTCGCCCCCGGCGCGATTGCAATCGCTGAACCGGATGGTCCGCCAACCGCCGATGGCTCGCGCAGCTACGCGCTAACCACATTTGGCAATCTCAACGAACGAAGTGATGCGATCGCGAAAGGTTTACTGGCATGGGGAGTGCGTCCTGGAATGCGATTGGCCATGCTTGTGCCCTTCGGTGCCAATTTTATTGAATTGGTTTTCGCGTTGATGAAAACCGGCGTGGTCACGGTGCTGATCGATCCCGGCATGGGGCGAGAACACATGATTCGCTGTTTATCCGAAGCAGAGCCGGATGGATTTGTGGGTGTTCCCAAAGCGCAGTGGGCCAGACGCTTTTTAAAAAAGCGTTTTCCAAAGGCGAAGTGGAATGTCACCGTTTCCAATCGGCCAGTTTGGTTCGGTCACTCGCTGGAAAAAATAATTGCACAGGGTAAGGATCCAAGTCATGCAATCCCATTTCCCCAAATTGAACGAAGCAATCAGGCTGCAATTATCTTCACCACCGGCAGCACTGGCCCCCCGAAGGGCGTGCTGTACACACATGGCACT
>JAYZAR010000115.1:0-12621 GCA_036339635.1 Planctomycetota bacterium
GAAAAATTTTGTTGCAGTGGGCGAAGAGCATGCTGACAGGTAAAGCTGCAAAAGCCTTAGCGGAAAAATTGCTGCGTTTTGAGTACGGCAATGTCGTTAATCACCAAGCGTTGTTCTCTGATGATAATGCCAACCTGCCCGGCCATACTGAGGACCGCCGCTGGCTGGTTAGCGAGTTCATTTTTAACGAGCGGATCAATCGGCTGCTCGATTACCACCCAATGCGAACGATCTATGGAACACCCCATCAGGTGCAAGGCGATAGTGGACTCCATTGGAGCCCGAAGACTGAGCGTGGCAATAAGTTTCGCAGAACGATTACCAATCCGTTCTTGCTTCCAGAAAAGATTGGGGTGCGCTACAACGCCCAGGAAAGACTGACGACGGGGCACCTGCTAACGATGGTCGGCAACGCCAAACGGGTGGCGGGACACATGACGTCGGAGGCAACGATGAAAACACATTACCCTGCCATGTACGCATTGATGAAAGCCGAATTGGATCACCGCGAGACGATGCGGTCGCGCGAGCAATTCCTGAGAACCTTCTCCTTCATGGAACGTTTACTTGAAGAAATCTATGGCGATGAGCACGAGACTTTGCTCCCCGAACTGGTTCGTACAGAGGTCCCCTATCCCGGGCCGCCCAAGCATTCCACAAACGGAATTCAGAAGCGGCACGAAAACCTCGAATTCTTGGAGCGATTCGACCGCGAAGACATTCGGGCAATCCTGCAGGGCATCGCAACCCACAAGCAAACTGCCTTGAAGGCGTTTGTAAATACCGATGATTATCAGCTAGATAGCAAAGGCAATCCGGTATGGGCTCCTTACAGTGACGCCGATCGCGCCGAATTCGACAAAATCGTGCTGCAATGCGAGCGGGATTGGTACATGGAGGGCGTGACCGATTACCGAATCCACAACCGCATTGTCACGATGAAGCTGTTCTATGATACCTGGGATATGAACCGGCTTTACAGCCACATCAAGAACGGCAAGTTTGAAGCACCGAAATACGCGCCGCTAAGCGACGCCGAAATGACGCTCCTCACCAGTGCAATCAAGAGGCACCGCAAGCAAGGCGACCGGCAACAACAGATCATCGAAAAATGCTTGGCGGATTGGGATGCTTCGTTCAAGGTGGAGCACGAGGCGACCGGTGACGCGGATGCAACACGGGTGAAACAGTTGATCATTGAATTGTACGCGAGGATTTTTGAACGCGAACCCACGGCTCTGGAGATTAGCAAGAACGTCGAGCAATACAATCTGTACCTGAGCAAATTAAATCGGCAACAGTCGACTGCAAAACTAATTGAATCGATGATCCTGAGCACCGAATTTGCCTATCGCTCTGAGTTCGGCGAGGGCAAGCCTGACAAGCATGGCCGCCGGATGATGTCGCCACGCGATGCGAGTTATGCGATTGCGTACGCGCTGACCGATGCAAGTCCGGACGAACAACTGCTCAAGGCAGTGGCAGAGGGCCGGCTCAGTTCGCGAGAAGATTACGATCGTGAGATCCGCCGAATGCTGAATCGTCGCGACCAATGGTACATCATCGATGAGAATGTTCAGGCAGCGAACCTAAACGCCAGCGTGACCAACCAACCAATTCGAAAACTCCGTTTCTTTCGAGAGTTTTTTGGATACCCAAAAGCTCTCAAGGTGTTTAAGGATGACTCGCGTTTCGGCGCCGGCCGCCATGATCAAGCGGTAAGTCGCTTGATTGATGAGGCGGACCTCTTAGTCGAATACATTCTTGAAAAAGATGAGCAAGTGATTGAAGAACTACTCACGACCGACAAGTTCTTTATTTATCACTCAGGTGACAATGAAGCGATGCAGTCCGGAGCAGATCAATTGCGGAAGGTCTACGAGTACTTCCGGGAATTAGACTGGGAAACGTGGGAACCTGACGACATCGCGCCCCACAAGTCTTTCATGCTCACCATCTGGGAGTTCCGTAAGGTTCGCGGCGGAGACGACAAGTCGTTGCTGACTGCACTGAAGCGAATCATGCCGGCATTGGACCTTCACTTCAGCGAAGGTCAAGCCAATGGAATGCCCTACATGAAGATGGGGATGGGTTTCTGGCATGGTGGAAACGTGGTGGGACGAACCGGCCAACAGATGCGAGGCGAACAGGTCACGTCTTATTGGAATCTCGACTGGAAAACCTGGGACTACCCACCCCAACAGCCGGCCAGCATCCCAAATCGCAGAGGAATCCTGACGCACCCCGCGTGGCTGATCGCTCACTCGCAAAACTTGGAGACCGACCCGATTCATCGCGGCAAATGGATTCGGGAGAAATTGCTGGCGGGAACCATTCCAGATGTTCCGATCACGGTCGACGCTGTGATCCCCCCCGATCCTCACAAAACCCTACGTCAACGGATGGAAACCCGAACCGGCGATCATTATTGCTGGCGCTGTCATCAAAAGATGGACCCACTTGGCTTTCCCTTTGAGATCTACGACGATTTTGGCCGCTACAGGACCGAGGAAAATCTTGAGCACCCGGATAATTTGATCAAGGAGGCGAGGCGAGGTGAGACCAATGAATTTGGTGCTTCGTTGCCTGTCTACAAAACTCTGCCGGTTGATCCTCGGGGCGTTTTACAAGGTACCGATGACGCGATGCTGGATGGCAAGGTTGAGGATGCGTTCGACTTGATCGACCGTCTTGCCAAGTCAGCCAAGGTCCGCCAGTCAATCATCCGCCACGCGTTTCGCTATTTCCTGGGTCGCAATGAGACACTTTCGGACGCGAAGACGCTGCAGGAAGCTGACAAAGCCTACCTCGCCAGCAATGGCAGCTTTGACGAAGTGATCGTCTCACTATTAACCTCTGACTCGTTCATCGACCGCGTACGCAACACCAAGGAATAATCGATGCTGATCAGCCGACGAGAACTTCTAAAGACGACTGCCTTGGGAACCACTAGCTTGGCGCTCACTCCTTCGTTCAACCATCTCCAAGCAGGCCCGGGCAAAGCTGCAGGTGGCGTGCCGCACCGATTTGTTTTCATTCGTAAATCCAACGGCAACCTACCAACGCAATTTGGGCTGCCATCCTTCTCATCGGAAGATCTGAAAAAGCACGAGGAAAAACAGGCCTTTGAACTGGACTTGGCCAAACATGAGCTGCCCGATTGGCTGAAAGCGATCGACGCGCATAAGGACAACATGACCATCCTTCACGGTATTTCGATGGCAGTGAGCGGTGGTGGGCATTACTCCTATTCCGGCTGCATGGGGGCTTACAAAGCCGGCCGTGACATCTTGAGCAACATTAAATGGGCGACAGTCGATTTTGAATTGGCCAAGCTATTTCCATCACCGTTTGGACATGTCGAAATGTCTCTAGCAGTCCCCCACGGACGGGACCATAGGACTGGAATCGTCTCAGGCTATTCCGCTCCGGCGGCAAGGCAGCGCAATTATTGCTACGCCGATCCTATGACCGCTTATCAGGAATTGTTTAAGTCCGTTATCAACACCAACGAAGCTGCCTCGGACGATGCGTTACTCGATTACTTGCGTGAGCAAGAAAGTCATCGACTCAAAGGCCTCGATGGTGACGAACGCTTGAAGATCAGTGACCAGATTGATTCGCTTGAAGCAATCCGCGCCCGCAACAGAAAAGTCGCCTCCCTGGGTGACAAGATCAAGCAGCACCTGCCCGAAATCGATCCGGTACACGCGGGTGGTGGTGAAGATGCAACCTTACCACAGAAGCAGGCCGCCTTCACCGACATCATCGTCGCGGCGCTCGCATCGGGCCTTACGAACGTCGTCACCTATACGATCGATGACTTGGGTACCGACATTACTTCCTTACCCGAGAATCAGCAAAAAACGAGTATCCACCAAATTGGACATGGAGGACAGATTGCCGGCGCCGCGAAAATGAGAGATGCGATCAAGACGCATCACGTGAAGCAGGTCATGACTTTGGTGACCAAGCTCAAGGCAATCCCGGAGGGAACTGGCACGCTGTTTGATAACACATCGATCATTTATATGCCGGAAACTGGTGCCGGTCATCATGGACCAGACACGGAGGCACCGATGGTTCTGATGACGGGCAAGAACTCAAAGCTCGACATCGCCGGTCGATATATCCGCTTGCCGTTCCACGGCACCGAAGGCCACAAAACGCTAAGCAATTGGTACACCACATTGCTCAATGCCTACGGTAACCCAATCGAGCACTATGGTGACCTGGATCTAACGATGCAACGCAATCGCATGGACCAGACCGGAGCCATTCAACAGTTCATCGTCTAAAATACGTGTCGCAGAAACATCACAAATCCAGAGACTTGTTACGACACGACAAGACCTCCCAACTGCAAGCTCGCGTGATTGGATTAAGCGGGCGAACTCCCAATCAGTCAGCCAGGCGGGAGCGTTTCAAGACGCCAGAGTCAAGCCATCACATTGGAAGCCCTAGAATGAAACGCCATGCCGCAATATTTACGATCGTGGCCTGCGCGATCCTATCAATTCTCGGTTACGTGCAGAATGCGACGTCAATGAATAGGGCGTTAATCAACACAGCACCTGCAAGGGCCGCGGCGTTCGTTGGGCCTGAACCACGGGAGGATTCCGAACTACGGGCGATCGCAACGCATCCTGAATCGTATCGATTTATCGACCAAGCCACCGACCATGTGAACGATCGGGAAATGGTGAAAATTCATTCCACGGCGCCGCTGACTAGCAACCACAAATATGTGGAACTGCGTCCCGGTTCAATAAGATATTTTCGGTCGGATGGTGCCGTATCGGCCGATGGAAAGTCCGCCGAAATCACGTGGTCGATCAATGGAACCACGAAGAAGACGAATGTCGGCCGACCAGGTGACGTGATCATGGCCATTCGTTCGCTTGATGGCGTCGTCTCATGGTATTCTCTGCAATTTGATATACGGTGCTAGGGGTTATTGAATTTGAACTTGAATTCAAGATCAGCTTCACAAGACAAAATGCCGATCTCCATCAAGCTGGCGTTGGATCTTTCACTGTTCCGGCGTCTGGCGGTTTACCAATCGTCAACTCCGAGAAGTTACCAACGGCAGATTCGTCTCGGCATATCAGGGACGTCAAAGAAAATCACTGTGACCCCGACCAGTGTTTCCCGTGCTGTGCGTTTCGAGAAGACAGCTCGATGCGCGGCGTTCTCGCCAATCATGCTTTGGCATCGCGTCCTAGAAGTGCGAAGTGATCGCGCACCGAGACAAACCGCCGTGATTGCATCGGCATGAACCAGCAGACACTCCCCATGCAGCGATTCACAGAACAGGAGGCAGCTACAAAACAGGACCTTACTGATGGAACGCAAGATCCATCCCCACGCCACAATCACTCCGGTTTTAGCTGGATTGCAAGAGTTTCCAGCCCATCATTACGCCATAAGTTTTCGATACGTTGGTGGTTCATTCGACCAGCCTGCCCGACGAAGCGTGACCGTGATTCGAAGATGGCCATAGCAGACGCGAGGGAGCTCAGCAGAAACGAAACTCGGAAGGCACGAAACTCCGGGCCTTTGACGTACACCTTTCTGTCGATGGGGCAAACACGTTGGGAACTCACTCCGCGAGTAGACTCAGATGAAGCGCAGGGCCATCTGAACTCCGATCAAGGGGGGCAAGGCCATTGGGATGGCGAGTCGGTATCGAGCTTTTTAAAGAGATTTGGCTTACCTCACGCCAAATACTTCATTGGATTTGAGTCGCTATGCTAAACTCTGCGTACAAAAATCGTGTCAGCGTCGCCAAGTAATCGACTTTGATGACAGTGAACACAACTTCGATCTCTCAACTGATCTTAACGCCCCTTGCGTTTTCCCGACTGCTTGCTATTCGCCCTTGACTTGTGGATTCCCATGAAGCCCATTGTTACCTCCATCGTGATCCTGTTCGGACTGCAATCTCTCGATGCTGACGAGCCTGCGCAACCCGAAAAGCAAGAACTTGTCACCGGCCAAGTCTGGATGCGGAGTTACGCCTTCGAAGAAGCGGACAAGAAGATGGAATACGCTCTTTACATTCCAGAAGGCTACGACGCGACGAAATCTTATCCCTTGATGGTTGCGCTCCACGGGCTCAACAGCAATCCTCGTCAGATCTTGGGCTACCCCGGTTTCACTAATTTGGCGCAAAAGCACGGTTATATCTTGGTCGCACCGATGGGCTACAACAAAAGAGGATGGTACGGAGGTCTTGGGCAAACTTGGCAGCGTTGGGATCCGGAGAACCTCGGTGAACTCAGCGAAAAAGACGTCATGAACGTCCTTAAGATTGCGCGGGACGAATTCAATGTGGACTCGAAGCGAATCTATTTGATGGGCCATTCCATGGGGGGTGGGGGAACGTGGCACATCGGCATCAAGTTCCCCGACATCTGGGCCGGACTGGCTCCGATTGCTCCGGCGACATTCCGCTCGCCCGATGAATTGCAGAAGATCAAGTCAATTCCCGTGATCCTGGTGCAAGGTGATAAGGATCGACTGGTTCCCGTACGAGGTGCTCGTCGCTGGGCAGCCAAGATGCGGGAACTCAGAATGACGCACGAGTACATCGAAGTGGAAGGCGGCGGCCACATCCTCCCGGCCATCACTCAACTGCCCGCAATCTTTGATTTCTTCGAGAAGCACACCAAACAGGACGCAGCCAAGACGAGCGAGGAATCACAAGCGTCTGAAGAAGAAACTAGCATCAGCCCTCGCTGAGCGAGCCTCGCTCGATGGTTCTCATGTTTTTACTGGCTCTCATCTCTCTTGATAGTGTTACCGTTAGGCTGACTGGGGAGCTCGAACGCTGCGACCACCGAGCGATTTTCCGATGGATGAGGCGTTACAGCAATGTCCGCATTCGCTTTGCTTTTGCTTGCAATTTTGCTGTCGACCACTTCGATGCCTGTGCCTCTGAAGTACACAAAGTCAATGCGATCATGGTGATCCTTGGAGTCATTGGCCTTCGTTAGAGGCGACCAGGTCTATCCCGGATTTTTTATCTCGTCAGAGTAGATCTTGCGGTTGGCATCGGCAAAGCCTGCTTTCGTTAGAGCCAACGACATGGGAGAGTCTACTTTGATCGGATGGCGACCGGCACGGGAAGCTTTTTCCGTCCAGTCGAGATGTCAAGGCGCGTTGAAAACGCCGACCACAAAAACAGGCGTCTCTTTGTCGAGTAGGGCACGCATCTGCGTGAGAAGCGCTGAGATAGCTTTCCCACGAGCCTCTTGTGCGTGGGCAATCGCTTCACTTTCGGTACTAATAAACGGAGTATCCCAATGCTTGTGCCACTTTGGACGGATACTCAATAGCTGTTAGGGCTGATAGGGATTGGATGGCAGGTGGTAGTTGAATACATGGGATTCACCACCCGCACTTAGTTTGATTTTGATGCCACCGCGATGGCGTTCGACGAGGTGGTGAGGCGTCAAGACACTTCTGTTTCTGCGGTCAACGAAGTGATTCCAGCCTGGCAACTTCGCCAATTCCTTCCCATGAACGCCGCGTGGGGAACGTGTTTCCTGAATACCGACCACATCTGCCCTCACCTCCCGAATCACGTTGGCGGTTTGTGACAATGACGGCCCCCGAATTGTACCACCCCGATAAATGTTGTAGGTCATGACTCTCATATTGAATTCTTCGGACCCTGCAGTCAGGCCAGTCACCAGCACGGGAAAGCAGAAAACCAACGATCGCTTTGTTCTCATCGCTCGGCACCTTTGATTTCCAGTTCCCGAAACGATGGCATGCACTTTTTGCATGATCAGTTTGGCAATCCAGCGTCGCGATGCGTTTCCCAGTTCTTTCGCACATCGTGTTCGTTGGCTCTGCGTTAGCCTCGTTCGATCCATTTCGCTCAACATTCAGATCGCCAATTCGCTAATTCGCGAATTAGCTTGGGGCAAACCTGGCAGTCACCTGCCAGTGTCGCTGAAGTCATCCTCCCGACCATCGGCCTCGGATCGCGTCCGTTAGAACGGCCGCAACAATCACGCTTCCCGTGATCATTTGTTTGGTCGGATCGGAGGCACCGATCTGAGCCAACCCAGTTTGTAGCACCGCAATGATCAGCACTCCCAAAAACGAGCTGATCACCGAACCCCGCCCACCCATCAAGCTGGTGCCCCCAATCACGCACGCAGCAATGGCCGAGAGCTCGATGCTGACGGCGGCATTTGGGTCGGCGGTCGAGAGCCGAGAAACCTGAGCCAACCCAGCCAACCCACACAACAGCCCACTGATGGCAAAGACCGTGATGGAATAAGGCGACGATCGAATGCCCGACATTCGCACCGCTTCTTTATTCGTGCCAATGGCAACCAAATATCGCCCGAACACAGTGCGAGTCAGCACAAACTCGCCGATTAGCACAGCCGAAATAGCAAGCAGAAACGCGGGAGAAAGCTGCAGCCCCGCTATCGGCTGTCCGATCGATTCGACCGCCGATCCGATGTATTTCGTTTGTGAATCGGTGACGACCTTCGTTGCGCCGCGTGCGATCTCCAGCATACCGAGGGTAACAATGAAAGACGGAATCCCAACGCCGACCGAGACGATCCCGTTAAACAGGCCGCAAGCGGCACCGGTCAATAAGCACAACGGCACTGCAGCCCAAAGCGGCCACTGGTGATCGACCATCAATGTACCCAAGACTGCCGACGAAAGTGCCAACACGGAACCAACCGACAAATCAATGCCGCCAATGATCAACACCAAGGTCATTCCGACTGCAATCAGAACAAGATCAGGAATCTGATTGGCAATCGAGACCACGGTGGCGATCTGTAGAAAGTTTTCGCTTAGCGAACCGAAGACAAGCACGAGTAACGCAAGTGCCCCGAGCAAGCCGGCGTATTGAAAGATCGATGTTTGTAACCGCGATTTTTTCATGCTCCTGGACCCTGTATGTCGCCTGTCCCTTGCACAGCGTCTGTCCCTCTCACGCCGCCCGTTCGATCGATATACCCCGAAAACGCGGCTTGCATGATCTTGTCGTGAGACCAGGTCTCTCGATCAAAATTCGCTACCAACCGCCCAGCCGACATGACGACGATGCGATCGCAGGTTTCTAGCAGTTCGTCTAAATCACTGCTGACGATCACCAGCGCCTTTCCATCGCGGGCCAACGTCTCAAATAGGCGATAAATACGGAGTCGGGCAGCAACATCAATCCCACGAGTCGGCTCGTCAAACAGGAAAACATCTGCGTCACGTGTGAGCCATTTTCCAACCACCACCTTTTGTTGGTTTCCGCCACTGAGCGTTGTTACGGTCTGTTCAATACTGGCACACCGGGTTTCCATCTTTCGACACATGCTCTCGGCTGAATCCTCCTCGGCGCGGCGACGGATGACTCCACTCCTGGCGAAGTCACGTCGCAGGGCGCAAAGTGTGGTGTTGACTCTGATCGACTGTTGGAGCAACAACCCGTTCTGTTTGCGGTCCTCGGTAACCATGACCATGCCGGCGGCCACTGCTTGACTTGGATGATGGAACCGCCGAGCGGCAGAGGTTTCTCCCAACTGCACTAGCCCAACCTGTGCAATATCAGCACCGAAAATCGCTCTTAACAGTTCGGTGCGTCCCGACCCAACTAAGCCAGCAATTCCGAGACGTTCGCCGGCACGGACCTCGAGTGAAACATCTTGCAGCAGCTCTCCGCGCGACAGTCCTTCCACCCGCATCGCGATGCGGTTCCGTTTGAATGACATGTGCCGATGACCCTCAGCCAAAGCATCTCGTCGCCCCGTCATTAGATCGACCATCGCATTGGTTGTCAGCTCAGCAGTCGGCTGCGTGCAGACCAACTTGCCGTCGCGGAGTATGGTAATCCGATCAGCAATGCGGGCAACTTCGTCCAGACGATGACTGATATAGATGATTCCAACTTGTTGCTCGCGCAGCCTGGCCAGCCACTCGAAGAGCCGCTCCGTTTCATTTGCGCTAAGCGCAGCGGTCGGCTCATCCAAAATTAGAATTTTGCAATCCAGATCAAGTGCCGCAGCAATTTCGACCATCTGCTGACGACCGACACCTAAAGAACCGACGAGTGTCTCCGTTGCAACGTCCTCCAAAGCGAAGCGATCCAGCGCGCAGCGGGCTCTCCGATGAAGCGCTCGTTGATTAATGACCCCACCGCGACTAGGCAGACGAGTCAACATCAGGTTTTCCGCAACGGACAAGGTTGGGATCAGGTTCAGTTCCTGTTGAATGATCTGCACACCTACAGATTCCGCCGCCTGTTTGGTTGCCGGCGCGAATGCCTCTCCGCTGATTACCATTTCGCCTGCGGTTGGCTGGACCAACCCCGAAATGATTCGGCAAAGCGTACTCTTGCCTGCTCCGTTTGCACCTAGTAGCGAGTGAATCTCGCCAGCACGAAGATCAAACGTGACACGATCGAGCACTGTCGTTGAGTACTGCTTGGTGAGATCGCGGACAACCAGTATCGGGTCATTGCCTGCCTTGTCGATCAATTCAACGTCTCCGCCGTCACCAAATCGACATGCGTCTCAATGTCTTTAACTTCCAAGTCCGGGTCTTGCAGCATCTTCAGCGCTGCTTCAATTCCAAAGACAGCCAGTTGGTCACCGTGCTGATCCGCGGTCGCCAAAACTTTGCCATCACGTACGGCCTGTTGAACCGCTGATATATTGTCGAAGCCCACGATCTGGACCGCGCCAGACCGACCAGCGCTCTTGACCGCTGCGACTGCGCCAAGCGCCATGCTGTCATTGGCGGCCAGGATTGCTTTGATTTCGGGATGCTCACTTAGCATCGAGGACGCAATCGTGTTCGCCATGCTCATTTCCCACTCAGCTGACTGGCTATCGACGATTGCCAGTCCAGACTCTTGCATTGATTCTTCGAATCCTAACCGACGCTGGGTACCATTGAATGATGTCCGAATTCCTTCAAGAATTGCGACTTCATCTCCTTTTCGAAGCTTCGTGGCCAGGAAATCGGCAACCTGTTTGGCACCAGCTTTGTTATTGGGACCGACAAATGGAATCACGACCCCTTCCTGCTGGAGGACTTCGGCGTCGAGTCGATTGTCGATATTGACAACAACAACCCCTGCTTGTTTAGCGCGTCGAAGAACGGGCACGAGTGCTTTCGAATCGGCTGGTGCGATCACGATCGCGTCGACTCCGCTGCTAACCATTTCGTCGACCAATGACGCCTGGCGACTTAAGTCTCGCTCGTCCTTGATGCCGTTCACAATCAGATCGTACTGATCAGCATGATCACTTTGATGCGATTCCGCCCCCTTCGCCATCGTTGAAAAAAACTCATTGGCCAGCGACTTCATGATCAGGGCGACTCGCGGCCTGTTCGATTCACCCAGCTCGGATTCACCCAGCTCGGATTCGCTATTCTTCGATGATCGGTCGTCGAAACCGCAACCTGCCGAGAGCATCAAGGTCACGGCCAGCACCGCAAGACACGCTTGACCTATTCTGCATGACAGATCTCTTCCGATCCCGCTATCAGTAAATGTGCTGCCGATTTGAATCATGGTTTACCTTTATTCAGAATAAGTTGTTCGATTTCTTCTTGAGTCGGCATCGCCAACTGTGCCCCGGCACGTGTTGCCGCGATCGCGCCGGCAGCGCAGGCAAATTCGGCCGCTTCTAACAGGCTCTTGTCTTCCGCCCAACGAACCGCGAGCGCGGCTGCAAACGCGTCTCCCGCGGCGGTTGTATCCACCGGATCGATTGGAAACGGTTCAATCCATTTGGGGGAACCGCCATCATTGAGAACGGCCCCCTGTCCGCCGAGCGTGATAATCGCGTTTTCGGCACCGTTATGAGTGAGTTCCTTAGCAGCGGTTCGGGCGGTCTCCACTGAACCAATTTCGCAACCAAGAATCACTCCAGCCTCAGATTGGTTCGGACAAATCAGATCCGTCTTCAAAAGCTCGCTGGGAAACGGTTTGGGGGCAGGCGCCGGGTCAAGGATCACACGAGTATCCGAATCACGGGCGATTTTGATCGCAGCCATGATTGTCTCGACTGGGATCTCCATTTGCAGCAACAGCGTGTGGCTCGATCGAATCACGTCGGCTGCCGCGACGGCATCCTGCACACCCAGAGTTCCATTGGCGCCGGGAACCACGGTAATTGAGTTCTCGCCCGTTTCATCAACCGAAACAACGGCAAGACCGCTCGCGCAGTTTGATCGGCGAGCAACATGCGCGACGCCGATTTTTTCGCGCTTTAAATTTTCGAGCAAGTGGTCGGCAAAACGATCGTCGCCAACGCAGCCGATCATCGTCACATCAGCCCCCAGACGCGCCGCGGCAACCGCCTGATTGGCCCCTTTGCCTCCGCACATTTCGGTGGCTGAATCAGCAATGATCGTCTCGCCCGGCCGTGGCAAATTTTCGCAACATACGACGATATCCGTGTTGATGGAACCGAGAACAGCAATTTTTGGGGCAGCGTTACGCATGGCCGAAAGCCTTTATCATTCGCGAGCGAACTCTCTCATTCAACCGATTTACCGACCGCCGTAGGCGGTTGACTGGACAACTGCACCAACGCTTCGGTCACGCGAATCTTTTGCTCTTCTGTCAACTTCAGGTAA
>JAYZAR010000116.1:0-26153 GCA_036339635.1 Planctomycetota bacterium
CGCCGCGCCGACTACACTGCCGCGATTTGCTGATTGGTCTCACGCGTCTTGGTCGCCGGTAGCCAAGAATTCGTCAGTTCGAACGAATTCGCCGGCGACGAACACCTGGCCACCGCCTCAGAACCTACGGCCGGACCGGCTCCCCCAGAAATGGTCCGATGGGGAATCCGAGGAGAACCAATTAGCTCCCAACCAGTTAAGCCAGAACCCGCTTTATCAGCCCGGCTCGGGATCGTCGAACGATTCCCAATTTGAGAGCGGCTCCCGAGAACCAATCGACTTCGGTTCCGGGTACTCTGTATCGCCGGGGCGAAGATTCGTTTTATCGGTAATCAATCTCAGTTGATGGGAGGCGAACAACCCTGGGACCAATTTATCAGATCGAGTCAGTCGATACAGAATCCGCCCCTTCTGTCGCACAAAGTACATTCCCTTTACGCGAGCGACGAAAAGCTCTCGCTCCATCCCAAGACCAATCGTCTCGACTTGATCACCAATGTCGATCCCTTCCCCCGCGACCTTCAGCCACATCGAAGGCCGCAACCGAAAACGAAGTGAGCCATAGCTGTAGTGGTAATAAACGCCGTCAAAGAGATCCCTGCGAAAGACCCGTTCGCTCGGAAAACAGCGGGTGGCGATCGAAACATCGTCCGGATGAATAAAACCCTGACCATCCTCGGGCCAACGAACAATGCATCCATAGTCTGGGAGTGGGGGCCAATCCATTCGGTGATCACTATCAATCGCAGGGAAACTCGTTCATCAGTCAACAACCTCCTTAGTCTATCCAACGCCACGAATCCTACCCGGCGACACGAATCGTTTGCCGAGACGAGAAGTTCGCTGAGCACGCTGTTCGGGCACATGACTTCCGCGGGTCACCTCATTTCCGTTGGTTACCTGATTACCCATAGGATTGCTGAGCTGCTCTGGAGTGCAGTTCCCATTACAAATATTCAGCCACTGGCAAGACAAAAATCTTGCCGTCTCCAATTCGGCCACTCCGGGCGACACTGACGATTTTCTCCAAAATCTCTTCGCAACGAGAATCGTCCACGTAGAGAGTAATCTCCACCTTAGGAATGAATGCGGTGGAGTATTCCGTTTCCTGGTACTCGTCCAGGTAGCTTTTCTGACGCCCGAAACCTTTGATCTCCGTCACACTCAAAGCCTCAATCGGCGCGCGACGCAACGATGCCAGTACCTCCTCGGCCAAGTGGGGTCGAACGACAGTCACAATTTGTTTCATAAGTGCAAGTGTACCCCTTCCCGAGCTAGCTGGCATTCCCAAAAATCGCCGGCAGAATGACGCTCACGGGCAGAGAGACGCTCCAGGGCAGTATGAGGCTCCTAGGGGGAACGGGACTCGCCGGAAACAAGAACGCGAAAACAGCGTCAATCGTTTCCCATCTCTTTCCCCCCCTGCGATTCACTTGATCACACTTCAACCAACGATGCAAACGGATCTTTACAATGCTTTTACATTGTTCTGAATCCAATCCGACCATTGAAAGCACGAAAAAGAGTGCAATGACCAGCGTTCGATTCAAAACAACTGTGTTTCGTGAAAGGAGACCGTGATGTTCCGTTCATCCTTGTTGACAGCTGCCTACGTTGGCCTGATGACCCTTGGTGGTATTGCAAACCCATCCCTATCAGCGGCAAGCCAAGTCTCGCTCCAAGTGGGGGTCGTCAATCCGACGATGCTAGCCGGATCCAAACAAACGAATTATGTCCGTATTTCTTTAACCGGCTTTGATCTGCCGCAGCCAGAGATCCGCCCCCCCGTCAACGTCGCGATCGTGATCGACACCAGCGGTTCGATGAACGGAACAAAAATTGGCCAAGCTCGCGAGGCAGCCATCGCAGCCGTCAAGCGACTGCGAGACGACGACGTTGTCTCCGTCATCCTGTATAACTCGTCCGTCCAAGTCCTTGTCCCTGCAACCAAGGCAACCGATCGTCAACAAATCATCCAACAGATCCGTTCGGTTAAAGCCAGCGGCAATACCGCACTGTTCGCAGGAGTCAGCAAGGGAGCAGCAGAAGTTCGTAAATTCATCGACAAGGATTCCGTGAACCGCGTGATCCTGTTATCAGACGGACTGGCCAATGTTGGACCAAGCACCCCACGTGACTTGGAACGATTGGGAAGAACTTTGGTCAAGGAGGGAATCAGTGTCAGTACGCTTGGCCTGGGACTCGGTTACAACGAAGATCTGATGAGCAGTTTGGCGGCAGCAGGTAGTGGCAACCACATTTTCGTTGAGGACGCCGAAAACCTGATCGCGGTATTCAACAACGAATTCAATGATTTGATGAGTGTCGTTGCGGGTGACTTTAAAATTCACGCCCAGGTGGGACCCGGTGTTCGCCCCGTCCGCGTGCTCGGCACGAAAGCCGACATCACCGGTCAACAAATTCACATCCCACTAGCTCAACTTTACGCAAATCAACAACGCTACTTTGTACTCGAAGTGGAAGTCGACGCGAACGAATCTGGTGACTCTCTGTCGCTAGTGAATGTCGAGGTCGAATACCAGAACTTAATCACCGAAACGAAAGACAAAGTAAGCAGCGATATCGAAGTGCGATTTGATGAATCCGATGCGATCGTGCAGCGCGATCAGGATGTGCAAACCCAAGCCTACTGTGCCGTTCAAATCGCCAACGAACGAAACATCCGGGCCACGGCCTTACGCGATGCAGGTGAAGTCGATGCAGCAAAAAAACTGCTGAATCAAAATGTCATTGAATTGCGCTCGATCCAAGCCATTTGCTTGGAACAGCAAGTCACAGAAGTGATCCCAGAATTAGAACTCAATATCAACCTCAACTACACTCAAGCCGACTACGTGGAAGGTAAGGATTGGAATCGCGGACGGAAGATCATGCGCGCCCAACAAAACCAAATTCAATCTCAGCAGGTCCAACCGAGTCCCCCCCCAACCAATGATTAGTAGAGGCTGCGTTCGTTCCACCCCATCAGAGCAACACGCACGATGCCGAAAATCATCACGCCCGATGCTCAAAACATAGGCGGACAATGCAAAAGCAACCATACCGCGGAGGAACTCAGCAGCGATCGATGATTGAATGTTAAGTGAACTGGGATGCCAAAACGGCCCACGTTTTGGCATCCGCCACTCAAAAAACTTGCGAACTTCCCCATGAAGCTCACGTTAACAAGTAAGTGACTCGTACGCATTTCACGGTAACCACGGGCCCCTAAGACACACGGGCCCCTAAAACACGTCCGCCAACATTCGACGATGCCTAAAAGACTCCTGTTCGCTTTGCTGCTGCTCGTCGCGGCTCCCTTGGTTCTGCTGGGGTGGCTTTCGGCGTCGACCTACCAACAACAGCAGCGACAGGCTCAGGAACAGTTGTCGCTTTTTTTTATTTAGCGGCTCGGTGTAATTTATAGTTCACTTTCAGAGGTGATTGACACTTACGAGCGCACGCTACGATCCCAACTGGACGTCCCCTTCGTAACCCTCGACTCGCTGCGGCAACTCGACCTGGAAAACCCAATCGTTCGCAGCAGCATCTATGTCAACCAAAACGGCGTGTTACTTTACCCGCTGAAACCACAACCAGAACAATCAGAAAAGGTCGCCCTCTTCGCCACCTTGCCAGCGCTCATTCGCAGCCGGCCTGACTTAGGTTCCTACTCAGCTCAAACGAAAGCCGCAGCACCGTCTAAACGAGTCGCAACCGGCAAGACGCCAACCCGCTCCCGATCACCGATACCCTCCCGATCACTGGCACCCCCTTTATCACAGTTCAATGATCAGGCTCCCATTGGCGAGCAGGGAATCATCGGCGAGGGAAAGTGGCAGGTCTGGTACATGGACGAAGGCGTTCAGTTGATTTACTGGATGCAGCACAGCGAAGGCTCGATCATCGGGATCCTGCTCGAGCGTGCTCGCTGGATTGCCGATCTCACCACCCAACTGCCCGAGACTGTCGCAGTTACAACGGTCGATGACCGTTCGGGCGAACTCTCCAAAGCGACACCAGTTACACAACTTGAGGCATCCTCTTCCTCGCAGCAAAAAGCAACCGCAGCGACCCTGTCAGGATTTACCGCACTGACGGATGAAGCCAACCGAATCGTCTATCGCTGGGGAGAAGATGGAACTCGCCTCATGCAACCGCTTGCTAGTTTGAACCTCGCTCCACCTTTGGCCAATTGGCAATTGGAATACCACCACCAAGATGCCCTGGCAGGGCCATCACCGACGATTTTTCTGGTCGCCCCGATTGTGGGAACCGGTTTGATCTTGCTGAGCCTTGGCATCTATGTCCTGACGAATGTGCAACGACAAATGCGTTCCGCCCGCCAGCGAGTCAGTTTCGCATCGCAGGTCTCTCACGAGTTACGAACACCGCTAACCAATATTCGTTTATATGCCGAGTTAGCCGAAGGTGATTTGCAAACTTTTCCAGATGGCGAAACCAAGGAATCTGTCGGCCGAAGATTGAAAGTCATCGATACGGAGAGTCGACGACTCAGCCGTTTGGTTTCGGGTGTGCTGGAAATGATTCGCGATCCACGCAAACAACGTGAGCCACGAATTTCAGCGGTCAGCGCGGATGACGTGATCAACCATACGCTCACACAATTCATGCCCAGTTTTGAAAAGGCGGGTTTGCAGGTCAATCCGCAAACTCAAGCGTCCCGAACGATTGGAATCGATTCAGACATTCTGGAATTAATTCTGGTCAACCTCCTCAGCAACGTCGAGAAATATGCTGCCTGCGGAGGTAGCGTTACGATCCGCTCTGAAATCAACAATGCCCAACTGACAATCGATGTCGCTGATCAGGGCCCAGGTATCCCCTGGCATGCTCGCAAACGCGTTTTTCGACCCTTCATGCGACTGGACGATTCAATTCAGGCACCGAGTGGAACGGGAATCGGATTAACCCTCGCCCGACAATTGGCGAGGCGACACGGCGGCGATCTTGAGCTAGTCCAAGACGAGGCTCATCCCGGAGCCTGCTTTCGTCTGCAAATCAAAATCTTCCCCACGAAGGTGATACCACCATCTGAGGCGGAATCACAACAATGAGCATGAATATTTTAGTCGCTGAAGATAACCCACATACGCGGGCCGCGTTGGCGGAACTCCTACGCAAAGAGGGCCATCAGGTTACCGAGGCAGCAGACGGCTTACAGGCAAAGTCCATTTTCGATTCACACATCCCCGACTTAGCCTGCTTGGATGTGATGATGCCAGGGCTGAGCGGATTCGATTTGTGTCGACATTTCCGCCAAGTCAGTCCGCGGATGCCGATTCTATTCATCACCGCAAAAGCGGAAGAAATCGATAAAGTCGTCGGACTTGAATTAGGTGGCGACGACTATATCGTCAAACCATTCGGCACCAAGGAAGTGATCGCTCGCATTCGAGCCGTCATGCGGCGGTGCCTTCCCCCGGAAGAAACCAACGACAATAAAATCTCGCTCGCTGAAGATGACTTTCAGATGCATGACCTGCATGTCATGCCGCGAGCCTTGCGGGCCGCGCGGGGCGAAAAGACGTTTGAATTGACTGCGCGTGAAATACGAATCCTGCAACTCCTGGCCCACCACCGGGGCGAAGTCGTCTCACGGGAGGAACTGTTTCGCGTTGCCTGGAACGAACATCATATCCCCAACAGCCGCACCCTCGACCAAACGGTCAGCCAACTTAGAAAACGAATCGAACACGATCCAAAACAGCCCAAAATCATCCAAACTGTCTATGGCGTGGGATACCGTTTCGAGTGATCCCCGCGCCGAAACAAACGCAGTGCAAATCCAGATCAGTGCTGGTAACAGATCAGTGCGACATCAATCGGCTGAATCCGCCGCGACCAATTCGATAATGAGTCAGGTCAATAACGAGTCAGGTCAAGCGGCCCAACGAAGCCCAAGAGCGACGCCAGCACTCATTAAAATTCAACACAGAACTGTGGTCTGCCAGTCAACGGGTTGAGCTTGGGCAGGTTAAGATAGGCCGGCCTCGGGAATTCACCGTTAGAATCCGCCAAGAATGGAGCGTCCGCAATGCGTGCCATCGCGTGTTTGATTTCCCTGTTCACCGCCGCCATATCGATATCCGCAGCCGATTGGCCCCAATTGCAGGGGGATGCGCTGCGAAGCGGAAACGCGCCGCATGCCCGACTGCCAAGTGAGCTTGGACTCAAAGCAGCAATCCCGCTTTCTGATGCGGTCTATGCAGCTCCGATCGTCGGCGAGGGGAATGTATTTGTGATCGATGGAGCGGGATTGGTGACTGCGGTCGACTGCTCGACGCACGAAATCAAGTGGCAGTTTCAAACACGAGGGGCAACCGGCAATTGCAACAACGTGGCAGCGCCAGCACTGTTTGGTCGCTACCTACATGTCGCGACGATGATGGGTGACTATTACGTACTCGACTGCGACTCCGGTGCAGTCGTCCGGCAATTGAACTTCGGGGAACCAATCTTTGCTTCCCCGGTGGCTGGCCAAGAACGTGTTTATGTTGCCACGTTAGGAGCACAGATCCATGCCTTGATGCCTGATGGTGAAGAAGTTTGGCACTGGGACTTTGTTGGTGAAGTCATCAAGTTTCCTGGAGATCGCTGGAACGGTTCAGATTGGCTGGCGTTTCGAGGTGACCGTGTCACGTGGAAGGACCATTTCGTCTGTTCAAGAGACATCTGTTTGATCGAGCACACGATTGTGATACCGGCAGGTGGCCGCACCGTATTTTTGGAAGATACCGGGCCGGCACCCAAACTCGCCGCGATCGCAGAAATCCCGGCCTATTTAGGGAAGGAATTCCCCGCAACATTTGGCCAAAGCGCCGACCAGCGTGGCCGCGTTTATGTACAGTGGCATCGGCGTGACAATGCGGGACGAGTCGAAATGCTGTGGCTACAGAGTAACGGGACAAAACCAGCGATCCAAACCTCGGTCCTTCCTGGTACAGAAACATCGATCGACCAGGATGGCTTGCTCAGCTTTGCGTCCGTAGCCATCCGTGGCGACGACGTCTACCGCGTTCGACCAGAACAAGGCCGTGGCTTAATGCGGCATCAAACCCAAGCAACTGATTCGAAGCAAGCCGCTGAATTACTCTGCGAGGCAGCATCGATTTGCCCACCGGTGATCACCCAAAAACATGTCGTTTACGGTGACCTCCACGGGAAACTCCACATCGTTCCCATCGACGGTAAACCGAATGGTGAAACTTCAACAACGAACCATTCCATTCAATCACTGGACACCGCCTTTGGGGCGCCGATCACCGCACCGCCCGCGATTACGCACCAAAAGATCTACGTTGGTTGCGAGGATGGATACCTCTACATATTTGGTGCTGGAAAAACGACCGCCTACCCAACGAAGCAACTGTCCTTGACCAACATCCGCAGTCCCCGGAGCGGCCCGTACGCAACTGAAGATTTCAACTGGTACACCAACTACGGAGACTTCGGTGGCACGAACGCGAATGATCAAGGCTTAGCGCCACCGTTACGGATGCGTTGGGCTCGACGCTTGGAGGGAACGGTCAAACATTTACCAGTATGTGGCGGCGGACGCATTTACATGCACACTGCCGAAGGCCAAATCATCGCGGCCGAACAAGACACCGGAAGATTATTGTGGAGACGGTACTGGCCCGACGTCTATCTGTCATTCACATCGCCGCTCTATGTCGACGGGATACTGCTCGTTCCGCAAGCGGGAATCAAACGTTCGATGATGCGCTGCCTAGATGCAGAGACGGGAGATTTGCTGTGGGAAACCCCGTTCACCGGGTCGCCTAGTTGGAGCCGGCAATTTCCACCGGTGGTTCATGGCGATGTTGCAATCTATGCATCTGGATCAGGCAGCTATGCTGCTCAGGGCACCGAAAAACCATTCACTTTCCGAGGCAAACCCGTTCAACAAGGCGACCGCGAGGTGATGAGTTGGATCTACAGTAACGACAACCCGTTTTACCCCAAAGACCACCATCCCAGGATTTGGGCTTGGGATCTCAAAACCGGAAAAGTCGTTTGGGAAAAAGATTTCTCCACCTTTGGTCGAGGCGGAAATGACTGCGGCATCTGCCTGCTCGATGGCAAGTTGTACTACTCGGTTTTCTTCGGGTATGCGGAACAATTGCGACGACGACGGGGATTGCCAGCCGAAAACAACGGACTAACTGCTTGCCTGGATCCCGCGAACGGTGATGTCATTTGGTCAACAACCGATTACTACGTCACCTCCAAATGCACCCTGAGTGGCCGTGACGGGCGTCTTTACATCGGTGGGTTCAATCGGGCTCAGGAGGGAACCGACGATCGGTTCGTCTGGTGCCTGAATGCAAACGATGGATCTTTATTCTGGAAATCTGATCCAGTCACGTCCGCTTTGAACGTCGTTACTGTGGGGGAACAGTTCGTTTTCTCCAACGCTCTTCGCGGGAAAGGAAACGTTTTTGATCGTACGACGGGCAAGGTGACTAGCAGCATCGGCCATAACTATGCCTGCTGCCGTTTTACACTCTCGGAACCCTATGTATTGGGTGCCAATATGGACATGATCGATCTGTCAAATGATGGAAAACTGGTTTCAACTGGCCCAGCAATCGATTCACGTGAGTGCCTGGGAGCCGTCGTCTCCAATGGGCGAATCTTCTACATGTCCCAAGCGAGTGGACTGGTCGTTTCCCAAACCTACGGCCAGCAAGCGAATTCGGTGCCTCCCGTGTGGAAGCAGGTCCCGGAACTAGAAACGCCACACTGACTCCTGGCCACACCAACCCCTGGCCACACCAACCCCTGGCCACACTTACACCCAACGCCTCACTGGGCCTGCTCGTTCAGTTCTCAAAATCGCTGGGACTGACCCAGCCAGCCCTTATTTTCTCGCCACCCAAATAACGCTCGTAAAAACGATCGGTGGCGGGACTTGAATAGGGATAGGCGTCAAACCTATCCCCCCGTCCATTCATACGCGGATCCCCTTGTGCCTTCAATTCTGACACCATTTGAGCATGGAATTTTGCTTTGATTGATTCATGCTTCGGCAGCATGGCCAAATTATTGACACAGTCAGGATCTTCCACCACGTTGTAGAGTTCTTCGAACGGTCGCTTTCCAAAACACAGGTCCCAGAATGCACTCGACTGCCCGCCATTCGACTGAAGCTCACGCCGCTCTTGGAGGATCAATGTCTTGATGGGACTCCCATCACAGTTCAAATAACCTGTTTCCGGGTTACCAGCGGGCCAACGGTCCACCTTGTAATTCTTCAGATACAACCAATCACCAATTCGAATCCCACGAATGGGATATCCGCCTGCATTCGGGCGACCGATATCGTGCCTTTCCTTCCCGACTAAGACATGATCACGTGCCGGATTGACGACACCTGACCGATCAATTGAAAAAATATCGAACAGACTCTTTCCACTGACCGGCTGCATGATCGGCGTGAGGGCTTCGACCTTCGCTGCTTGCAGGAAGGTGGGTGCAAGATCGGCAAAGTCAACAAAATCTTCGACCACACGATTCGTCCCAGCGATCCCTGACGGCCAGCGAATCGCCAACGGGATATGATTCGAATCAGCGTACGCTTGCCCTTTGACTCGCGGGAACGGCATCCCGTGATCCGAGGTGGCGACGACGAGTGTATTGTCTAGCTGGCCGGCCGCCTCAATTGCCTGCAGAATCTCGCCCAAATGATGATCATAATGCTCCACCTCAATCGCATAGTCGAGCATGTCGTGACGCGTCGTTTCAGTATCCGGCCAGTAAGCTGGCACACGATCAATGTCGCTGATTTTCTTCCCGAATCGCTGCCCCGACTGAAACTCATAACCACGGTGTGGCTCCGTCGTTCCATACCAAAAAACCCACGGTTGACGATCGGGAACGTCGGCTAAGAAATCCGCAAAGTTGGCAGAGTAATCATTGCGACTAATCCCACTTGCCGGCGGCTTGGCAGATTTTGAACGATAGGCCTTCCCCGTGATCGCCCGCCGAACACCTTCCGAATCATTGGCGATTCCCGGCCCCCATCCCTTGCCGGTGTAGCCCGCGAAGTATCCATCCGCTGACAAGCGTTCAACGAATCCACCAAACTTTGGCGGAAAGATACACATATGGTTTCCCGCCTCCTCGAGTTGCCATGAATAACGGCCGGTTAGGATCGTCGCACGGGAAGGCGCACACTTCGCGTTCGGTGTGTAGGCATTGCGAAATAAAATCCCCTCTTTGGCGATTCGGTCGAAACTTGGGGTCTCAACCCACCGGCAGCCGTAAACACCGGCGTGGCCGTAGGACCAATCATCCGCGATGGCAAAAAGAATATTCGGTCGGTCCGCTTCCGAAACGCTGACAGAAACCAAATTGGAGACCATCGCAAGCAAAATCACACGAAACATCATCATGACTGCCACCCTGCTGACCAAAACACGAACAAGCACGGTAGTTTATCCGATCACCAAAACCCATGTTGATCCGCTTGGTTTATGACAGTGAAAATAACCACCTCCCAAAACTTTCGTTGCCCCGGACAGTCGTCAGATCCGGGTCTCAGGAAGCATCCCGACTGCAATGCGTTATCATAGAGCTGAGGGGGATACGACATGCTCACCATCAACGCCTACTGAGTTTTAACGCAAGCACCTCGAATCGCGACGAAGGATACGCGTTCGAAACCAAGAGCGATCCCAAAATCCGAACACCCGACTGCCGCTTGAACACTTCTGAAGCAAAGCCGAAGACAAAAACCAGCACTTCAAAACGGATTGCGTGGCATCGGCATGCAATTACCGTCTCCGTTGTCGCCCATCTGCTACTTGGGCTTACGCTGCTCTTTATCTACCTGCCCGATCCTGACAGGAATCAATTGGCGAGTCACTTACCCGCTTCAGACAGTAAATCCGAAGTTAGCGGAACTCAAGAACCAAAGCCGCTACCCTCCACGCCGCGTCCCGCCGATCTGAAAGACGTTCCCGCTGAACAAATCCAGGACTCGATCAAAACACAAATCGACCAAACGAACCGTCTAAATGATGAAGAAAAACTCAGTGAGTTGGAGAAAAACCTGCAGCGGTTGGAATCGATTGCGAACACTGAATCGGTTCAGCAAGTAACAAGCACGGTTGCAGAAACCATTGGATTGGACACTGAAACCTACGCGGCTGGCAAGCAGGCTGCCGAAGGAGCATTTGATTTCGACACAGCACAGCTTGATGACGTCATTCGTGAACCGGGCAAAGATGGCCAGTGGGAATACCATTCGATCCTTGTTGATTCGGCCGGCCGCAAAACTACGGTTCCTATGGGGACGGGCGAAGGCGAGACGCTTTATCGCACGTTCGAACAAATGAAAAAGTATCCATTTGCTCAAGCCATCTACCGGAGCGTGGTCATGCCCCTGTTACAAAGTTTAATCGCTTCGGAGAAAGACAAGCGGGCGATCGAACCGGCGAACAAAGACGAAATCGAACCGACACTCGATCCCGGGTTTGGTACCGGTGGAGGTTTCGGGGGCGGGAATATGTGAATGGTGCAAGTCGCCGACAACAGACGAAACTCAATCGGTCTTCCACAAGCCAGTCGTCGCTTCCGGTGCAATCGAATGAGTCCCAGAGAACACATTCCCAAGCAACTGAATGTTCCGACTCGATTCGTCAATGAAAACATCGTGCGCTCCCTCGGTCGTTCGGGCGACGCGGCACCCGGTAACGCTACAATCGCTCGAATTACGAATCACCAAACCGGAATCACAATCCGTCAGACTAAGGCCTGTCAGAACCATACCATTACAACCATCCAAAATGATGGCTCCCTCCCGGGTAGCAAAACGATGGACGGTAAAACTGGAAAGGATGCAGTCCGAACAATTTGAAAAACGAATGGTCCCCGGACGAACAAACTGTCGAGGATTGAACGTATTCCCAACCACTACGACCCGTTGACTGTCTTTTACCGCCAGGTGGCTCGGCTTCGGCGCAAAGAACGTGTTCGCCTGAATCGTGACATCATGAGCGTGGCGAATATCTACGTTGGTTGTCGTATCACTCAGGACGTTACCGGTAATGGTAACCGAGTCGATGGGGTAAACCGATTTCCCAGCCAAGCGGATATTGGCCCCACCCGGCGCCACGGTGCGATTTTCGTCGCCTGAGTAGTTTGCTGAATGCTGAATGGTGCAACCGGTGATGGCGATCTCGGCGATCGATTTTCTTGCATCGTCGGGGGATCCGCTGACATCGATCAAGATATTAGCAGTCGTGGTTTCCGTCTCATCTGCAGGCATATTGCCCTCGATGTCACAACCACTGACCTGTAGGTTACGAACGTTTCCATCGCGGACCACAATCCCTCCGCTGCGATTGTAAGAAATGTGGGAGTTCGCGACGTTGATTTGATGCAAATTAACATCATCCAAGAACACGCCGACGCCGGAATTTTCGTACAGATGGCATTGAGAAACGATCATATTCCGGTTTCGGCGATGCAAGCGAATGCCATGCCGACACCAACGCACGGAGACTTTGTCGATAATCGCACCCACCGTCTGATCCAACTCAATTCCGTCGGCTTCAGCGTGGGCGCCAAGAATTTCCACGCCAGACACCAGCGGCATTCGCTCGTTCCATGTTGATGGCTGGAAAGATTTTGGGGAAGCGGTTCCTTGGTGGGTTCCACGAATCCGGATTGCGGGGCCTGGCCCATCCATGATCAACGTGGTGCCAACCTGCGAATGAATTGCGATCGCGCCGCGCTGCCCCAGTTCGATCTCCAGAGAACGGGTCAGCCGGTAATGCTTCTGCGTCAGCCAGAGATTCCCTCCTCCCTGATCGATTCGCTGCTGCAATTCGTCGCTGGCATCGGGCAACTTTGGTAATTCCGGAATTTGCTCGATCGCTCTTGCACGTTGGGCGACTTCCACTTCACCAGCGAACAGTTCACCAGCGAACAGTTCACCAGCCAACCAGCAGACCACCACCTTAGCAAACACACGAATCGTTTGAATCAACATCATCGCCCTCCCAACCTTGCATCAAATCACAAATCGGCACAGGTTTTTAAGGACGGGATCCCGCGTGCCGCATTGAAAGCGAGAAAACAGTACCAACCTCACCATGACGGGCCACCAATCGCCCGCCATGGTCCGCAATGATCGTCTCGCTGATCGCAAGCCCCATCCCCATGCCATCTTTCTTGGTTGTGTAAAACGGGTCAAATAAACATCCCATGTCAGCCGATTTTATTCCAGGACCGTTATCCTGCACCTCCAATTCAACCCAGGTGCTATCGAAGCGAGTAAGAATCACAACAACCCTTGGACCATTGATACTCTCCAAAGCTTCATAGGCATTTCCCAGCAGATTAACGACAACCTGCTCGCACTGAATGCGATCGGCAACAACGCTCGGCAACCCGTCCACAAGTTTTAGCTGCACATCGACGCGGCTATCGCGTGCTTTAAAAGAAAGTAAATTGACCGAGTCAATGGCGACTTGATTCAAGTCCACGGGGGCACGTTCTCCCAATCCACGCTTTGCAAAATCTCGCATTCGGCGGATTATCTCATTCGCTTTTTGGGCGGATGCTTGGACACCCTCGTTGAACTCATTCAGCTCCGCTAGTTGGTCATTCGCACCGCCCACTGTCTCTCCGATCCGTTTTAATGCGACCGAAACTGCGGTGCTGTAGTTAGAAATTGCATAGAGCGGTTGCTTCACTTCATGGGCGATTCCCGCTACCAAGGCCCCCATGGTGCTCAACCTTGCAACGTGCGCTAACAGATCTCGATGCCTTCGATTTTCTTGTTCGCTCAACCGCCGTGATGAAATATCCCGGATCACGGTGAGCAAGAGTCGCTTTCCACTAGACGGGGACGGAAATGACTTCAGTGTGATTTCCAACCAATAAGCCCTACCCTCAAACGTCAGTTCATGTTCGCCGTGCCAGGCCCCCAGTTCCCCCAGGATGACGCGAACGTCATCATCAAAATCAGCGGCGGCTAAAAGTTGGCGATGACGATCCGCCAACATCCACTCACGACCAGCAAGATCGTCTGCATGATAAAACTGCCTCGCTGCCTCGCTGGCATAATTAACATTGCCTCGCTGGTCGGTCACGATAATTGCGTCGCTCACACGATCAAGCACATCCGCACGGAAAGCAAGCTCTCGTTCCGCTCGCTTCCGCTCCGTGATATCAGTAACAACAACAATAAAGCCGACAACACTGCCATCGACACCGCGATCAACGGTCCAGTCGATCCTTAGATCAACGACTCTGCCATCCATCGTGCGGTGGACCATTTCGTAGGTCGGTGGAGTCGACAACGGATCTTCGAGCTGCTGTTTTAATTGACCACGCATCTCTCGACGCATCTGTTCGTTGATAGCAAAATCAAAAACCGAGGTCCCCACGAGCACTTCCGGGGGACAGCCATAGATTTGCCCCAGCACCGCATTAGCAAAAGTGATACGTCCATAAACGTCATTTCGCTGCACACCGAACGATGACGTCCCCGCCAAATTCCGGAACAGCGACTCACTTTCTGCCAATCTTGACTGCGTCCGTTTCTGCTCTGTGATATCTCGCATGACGGCACAGGCGGCAACGGTTTTGCCTGCCTCGCCTCGCATCGGCGTCATGCCAAAGATGACATCCCGGATGCTCCCGTCAGCACATACAATCTGCACCTCTTCGTCTTTCACCTCCCCCGTTTCCAAAAAAGCGGGAAAGACTTCATCATGCAGCCTGTCGTGGCTCGCCGCCGTGAACAAATCAAACACTCGATTTTGCAAAAGATCAATCTTACTGCGTCCGAGCAATCGCACCATGGTGGCATTACATTGCTGAATCCGACCTGTCCTGGCATCGATTGAAAGCAACATGTGCGGGGAGTTTTCGTACAACTCGTTTTTATACGACACATCACTCACAAAGGTGACGATCAATTCCTGCCCATCACTCACAAAGTAATTCGCAGCAACGTCAACGGGAATCGCATCACCATCCTTGTCTTGCATGCTCGTTTGATAGGTAATTGTTTCCTGTTCTTTCAAACGATTCAAAAACTTAGACCACGACTCCTCGCAAACACTGGTTTCAAGATCGAAAAACCGCTTCGCGAGCAATTCATCACGCGAATATCGAAAAAGCTCCAAGGCTGCTTCATTCGCGTAAACGAATGATCCATTCTTGCGCAGCCAAAACACCGATGTGCTGCACCGTTCGATCGAGAACTGTGTCCGCCTCAACTGTTCTTCTCGATCGTGATTCAGTTCCTGCGAATCTGGCACGCTGGCTAGCAAGACGGAAATGACTTTCGCAGCTGAGTCCATCAGATTCAGATACTCCGTTGTCGGAATGCCTGAATCAGCCTGAAAGATTGCGAGCGTTCCCAACAGCGATCCGCGAGCGTCCAAGATGGGAAGAACCCAGTGCGAGCCTACGCACTCGCGGCGTGCTAGCGTTCGCAAATTCGCCCACATTGGATCCGATTCGATATCTTTAACGACGATCATTTTTCGTCGTTCAGAAACTTCAGGCTTTGCCAGAATCCTCTCAGCGATTGGCAAATGGGTGACGGCTTCCATTAACTCGCTGGACAAACTTGGTGCTGCAGCATGCTGCAGCTTATTCTCCGCCTGATTGAACAGGTCGATGGATGCCATCACGTCGCTCGCCTGCTGCTCAACAAAACGGACCACGTGCTCCAATCCCTTACTGACCTCAAATTCGGACGCAATGAGATCAAACAAGCGATGTTCCGCTTCTGAGCGGTTTTCCGCCGTTACGTTTTTCGCCAGCTTGGCTTCCGTGAAAGCGATCACGTAACCGCGGACTCGCCCTTGATCGTCCAACTCGACATGGGCACGACCACAAATGGCGATCCCGTTACCCAGTTTCCGATTGAGCCGAAACTCAAAATCGGTGGAGACCTCACCCTGTAGACCTTGAAGACCACTTAACCAATCATCAACACGCTCGGCATCAGCGACCGACACCATTTCTTTCCAGGCCACCAAAGGTGACGCTTCATCCAGCCCCAACAACTCAGTGCAAGCGTGGTTAATCGCCCAGCATTGCCGATTTTCATCGAGACAAACCATCGGTGTTGCCGCGGTATCAAACGCAAGTCGCAACAGACTATCACCAGATCGCGATACCCGCGACTGCTGAGACCCACCTGACTTTGCCCCGTCTACCATCTTATTACCCTAATTCCCAAGTCCTTTCGCGCAAGGCATTTCATGATCCGCTGCAGCAGCCTGCCCAAGCTATTTTGATACGCTCCCGCGGCAGTCCCTACTAGTAGCCTGCTCGGCAACCATATTTTCCCGGAAACTTCCGCTCAAGCATCGTGGCCATCCGCACATCATGTACCCCGCGACCTGGGCGGATCGATTATTATGCAACCATATTATTCGCTCCTGCGGGCATCGCCCGATTGCCCCCCGTCAGTCTAAGTTTTTGGAACGGACAGTGTAGAGATGTGGCCAGCCGGCAAGTTGCTTGAAATATCGATGTTTTTCATTTGCGTTGGCATGATCGTCACCAACGCACCCGCTCAGCAGGTCGTGGTGAGTATTCCATCTCCCAGTCCAACCGAACAAATCGATCACTTTATTGCGCAAGACTGGGCTGATCGCGACATTGAGCCTGCGACACGCTGCTCCGATCGTGATTTTGTCCGTCGGCTCTACCTTGATCTTGCAGGTCGAGTCCCGACGGCACAAGAGACCGATAGCTTCCTTGGAGACCAGCGGGAGGACAAACGGCAACATTTAGTCGACGCTTTGTTGCAGACTGAAGATCATGTCCAACACTTGGCGGATGTAATGGATGCCCTGCTGTTGGGCCGCACCAACGAAGGCAAATACGCCGAGCGTGCAGCGAACCATTGGCGAAGCTATCTTGAAGAGTTTGTTCGCCGGAACCGATCTTGGAATAAAGTCGCCGCGGAGATCTTGCTCGCACGCCCCGAAAACCAATCTGAACGGGGTGCCGTCTGGTACCTGTACGAACAGAACAACAACCATCAAGCGATCGCAGAATCGATCGCACCCTTTTTCTTTGGGCTGCGAATCGAGTGTGCACAATGTCACGACCACATGATCGTCGACGAAATCAAGCAAAGCGATTACTGGGGACTCGTGGCATTCTTCAACCGTGGCAAGAACACGAAAACGAAACTTGGACCGCGTGTGGTTGAATCGGCCATCGGTGGTTTTTCGGAATTCGCTGATTTGACCGGCAGCAGCTACCCCAACCTATTGTCATTCTTAGGCAGTCCTCCGTTGAATGAAAAACGTCCCACGGGTGGGCAGGATCAAGAAGACTTGGACACACTCTATGTTGCGGGGAACCCAAGTGATGCACCGCGGGTTCCGAAATTCTCCCGACGCCAAGCATTTATCGAACAAGTCGTAACCGGCAACCGTCGGATAGCCCTGGCGATGGTCAATCGCGTTTGGGCCCTGCTGATGGGGCGAGGAATTGTCCATCCATTCGATGAAATGGACAGCATGCATCCACCAAGCCACCCCGACTTGCTTGACGAACTTACGGATCATTTCATTAGCAGCGGCTACAAAATGCGGGGCTTGATTCGCAGCATCGTATTGAGCCGTGCTTACCAGTTGAGCAGTCGCCAACCGCCCGGAGTGGAAGATCCCGCCAGTTTCGCCTGGGCGCTCGAACGTCCTCTGACAGCCGAACAGATGGCGCGGTCAGTGCAGTTAGCGATTCGCGGCAAGTTCAACAACGACGCGCCACTGCTACGTGCGTTTCGCCAGCAGTTCCGCGATGTCTTACCGGACACCTTTGTCGCACCGGTGGCCGATGCATTGTATTTGAGCAACCATCGGGCATTGGATGAGTTTATCCGCGCCAGCAGCGGCGCGGATCACCTCCGAGCGCAAACATTGCAACAGCCTACCCATTCGAAGCGGGTCGAACTGTTATTCAACACGATCTTCCACCGACCACCCGCGACGTCCGAGCAAAAAGCGATCACCGATTACCTTGAGCAAAGAAAATCCGATCTCGGACCAGCCATTGATCAAGTTATCTGGTCCATGCTGACCAGCGCAGAGTTTCGGTTAAACCATTAGCGAACAATCTAGTAACCTCCACGATGAATCAGCGTCCTGACACGTCCTCGAATTGCGGAAGCCCTGAACACGCGGTGCACCGACGTCTATTCCTGCAAGGAACGATGGCATCCGGTGCCGCTTCAGTCGCAAGCTTTAACGGACTGTTTTCAATTCCGGCGGTAGCCGAACAGGCCAAGCGGCAAGGCAAAAAATGCATTCTGCTTTGGCTCTGCGGCGCCCCCAGCCAATTCGAAACTTGGGATCCCAAGCCGGGCACCTCCACCAGTGGCCCCTTTCGCGCGATCCCAACGAACCTGCCTGGCATCCACATCAGCCAACTCATGCCGCGTTGCGCGACAATCATGGATCAACTCGCTGTGATTCGAAGCATGAAAACGGAACCGAGCGAGCATTTCCAAGGCATCGATGTCCTGACGCGCGGCGACAAGCCGCGACCGCCATTCACGCGTCCCATCCTGGGGTCTGTCATCGCTCAGCAACTGGGTGACCTTGATTCCCCAGTGCCTCAATTCGTGTTGCTCGACCCCTGCCCGGAGGGCAACGAGTTCAAAGCATTCAAATCAGGCAACTGGGAAGGCTGGCTGGGTGCTGAGTACGGTCCGGTTCGAGCCGGTGGCAAGTACTCCATCCCCAATCTCGGGCGACTCGATTCGATCTCGGAATTGGATCATCAAGATCGCGAAACACTACGGGCGTTCTTGAGTCGAAAATATGAAAATGATCGCCGTAGTGAAGCGGCTTCCAGCCACAATGCAGCCTTCCAGCGAGTGGCGGGGCTGATGAGCTGCGCTCCGTTGTTCGATCTCGATCAGCTGCCACCCGCTGATCGGGAACGCTACGGTCCGGGCGCGTTCGCACAACACGCGTTACAAGCACGCCACTTAATCGAAAACGGGTCAACCTTTGTGATGGTCGCCAATGGCATGCCATGGGACAATCATGTTTTCCAACACGAAATGCACCAGATGCTGGTGCCTGAGCTCGATAATGTTTTGTTTCAACTGATCACTGACTTAGAAGATCGCGGATTACTGGAAGACACACTCGTAATCGCGATGGGCGAGTTCGGACGCACGCCATGGCTCAATGACGCCCGGGGTCGAGATCACTACCCAAACGCTTGGTCGCTGGCCATGGCCGGGGCAGGCATTCGTGGTGGCGTGGTGCATGGCGCAACCGATAAGCTAGGACGCGACGTCGTCGAAGGTCACACCGATAACCGACAACTTTTCGCAACGATCTTTCGGGCGCTCGGAATCGAGCCCGATGAAGAATACGATCTCCCCGGCCTGCCAACTTTCCGGCGAGTTGAAGAAGACGCACAAGCCGTCGAGGAGGTCCTGCTATGAGCGAAGCCACCAAGACCTTGACATTGAAAAAGACGCAGGGCTGGAAACTTCCCACCAGCGTCTTGGACGCCGCGCTGGCAGACGACGAAAATGCGATGATCGCTGGGTGCATGGACGGTGTCTATCGACTGCAGTTTGAACCACACCAAGAAGAGCTTCTATACCAGCATGAAAGCTATGTCAGCTCGGTCGGGCTCCTGAAGGACAATCAGATCGTGTCGGCAGGCTACGACGGTGGACTACGGTGGTTCGATGTTGAACAACGACAACTGCTGCGCACCACGCGCGCTCATGATTTCTGGTCGTGGGACATGTCTGTTTCTGCCGACCGTTCGCGAATCGCTTCCGTGACCGGGCAATATCTCGCAGGGAGTTACAAATACGAGCCACAGCCTGAAAAAGAGCCGTCACTAAAAGTGTTTGCAGCAGACTCGGGTGATCTGTTGCATCAATTACCACACATCCCATCGACCCAAGCGGTCGCCATCAGTCCGGATAATCGGTTCGTCGCGGCCGGAAACTTAATGGGTGAAGTCCGTGTGTTTGATTTGGACAATGGCCAAATGGTAGCCAATTGGACCACGCCCGACTTTACCAGTTGGGGGATCATCAAGAGCCATTGTTATCTCGGTGGAATTTTCGATTTGCAATTCACACCGGATAGTCGATCGCTATTGCTGTGTGGTATGGGGCCGATGCGAGATCCCATGGCTGGCAACGGTCGTCAACTTTGGCAGCGTTGGGACTGGAAAAAAGAAACGCCGACGCTTAGTGATCAGACACACCAAGGTCAGTCCGGCGAAGGCTTGATGGAAACACTGGCGATTCATCCACGATCAGAGCATTTCGCAATGGGCGGCCGACTCCGTGGCGGCGACTGGAACCTCGCCTTGTTCGATCTCGATAGCGGGGATCGAATCGCATCTGCAAAAACGGGATTTCGCATCACACGGGTCCAATACACGGCCGATGGAAAGTCACTGTTCGTCGTGGGGACCCAAGGTCAACCCAAGCCAAAGAAAGATGATTCGCCGTTGCCTCCATTCGGCAGAGTCGAACGCTACGAGATCGGCTAAGGTCGCTGCCACCGTCACCTTGTAAATCGCCGACCAATTGAATCGCTGACGACTGAATCACGAACGACTGAATCACATGGCAAAACAGCTTTCCTTGTTTCTTGGTTTCCTAGCGGCCGTGTTGGTCGGCGTCTTTGTCAACGCCTCCTCAGGCAACTCGGACCAAGGCTGGACGGCTGGTGTCGCCACCCTCTGCGCCGTTTGGTGGATCTTTGAACCGGTACCGATCCCCGTCACCTCAATCGTCCCCCTGGCGATATTACCGCTCGTTGGAGTTCTCAAACCGTCTGAGATTGGTGAATCCTACGGGCATCCGCTGGTTCTGTTGATGATGGGTGGATTCATGCTGTCGATGGCAATGGAACGAAGTAACACACATCGGCGAATCGCTCTCGGCATGGTGCGTCTGTTCGGTGGTGGCAGTGCTCGCGGACTCGTATTCGGATTCATGATTGCCGCCGCCGGTCTGAGCATGTGGATTTCCAATGCTGCCACGACACTGATGCTGCTGCCGATCGTGTTGGTCGTCGTCGAAAAATCGACCGACATCAAATTACGAACCTCGCTTTTGCTGGGGGTCGCCTACGCCGCCAGTGTTGGAGGCGTAGGTACACCGATCGGCACGCCGCCGAACCTCGTCTTCATGACGGTTTACACCGAAACCACCGGAATAGAGATCACGTTCCTGCAATGGATGCGGATGGCCTTGCCCGTCGTGTTTCTCATGATTCCCATCGTCGGCGTGTGGCTCACGCGAAATGTCAACACCAAAGCTGTGACGGAACTGCCGAAGGTCGGTCGTTGGCGAAACGCCGAGATTCGTACGTTGGCCGTATTCGTAACGACCGCTTTATTGTGGATGACGAGAAGCGACCCGTTCGGGGGCTGGAGCGAATGGCTGGGACTCGATCAGGCGAATGACGCCAGTGTCGCACTGTTAGCCGTTGTCGCTTTGCATTTGATTCCCAATGGCGAGCAGCCGGGCGAAAAACTACTCGACTGGAAATCAGCTGCCAAAATCCCGTGGGGGATTCTGATTCTCTACGGCGGTGGCATCGCAAATGCGAAGGCTTTTATGGCATCGGGCCTCAGCGATACGATTGGTGCGTCAATGACATCGTTGGCCGCGATTCCCATCATCTTGATGATCGCTTTGATTTGCCTCGCCGTGACCTTCCTTACAGAAGTCACCAGCAATACAGCGACAGCGAACTTGCTAATGCCTATCCTTGCCGCTGGCGCAATGACGACAGGGATCGATCCGAAACTCGTCATGGTTCCTGCGGTGATGAGCTGCAGCTTCGCATTCATGCTGCCCGTTGCCACGCCGCCCAACGCAATCGTGTTTGCTTCCGACGAATTAACGATCAATCGAATGGCGCGGGAAGGCTTCGTCCTAAACTTGGCCGGAGTCGTTGTCGTAACAGCAATCTGCTACGCGACACTGTGAAACGCCTGCCGAACGGGCATGAGCCCCGTGTTTATTGAAAGAGCCAGCTACCCGACATCGCGTTGGATAATCCTTCTCGGAATCCTACCGTGCCAATTTGCAACCGGGCCGTATACCTTTCCAAGGTAGGGTGAATCGATCTTAGTTGCCGCCCGCGTCAGTACCGGGCGTGTTTGCCCCTGGCGTGGAATATCCGCCACCGCCACCGGCAATTGCACCGAGGGCGGCCAAAGGTAGAAGGCCCGCACCACCAATCGGTCCGATGATGCCTCCTTCTTCGTCACAACAATCAGGCCCCACTTGGCAACAGAATGCAGCACTCACCTCTGCGAAGCTGACGAAGCTCTTTCCGTCTGAATTTAGCAGTCCTGCGTTAACGCCAGAATGATCATCAAGCAATTCGAAGCTAACAGCCGCCAAACCATCGCGGTTTGCCATAATCAGCGAATAGACGCCAGCTCGAAGATCGGCGAAGAAAAAGCTACCATTCGAATCGGTGACTTTTTGCCCAATCTCAGCACCATTACGGATCAGAAAAACATTGGTATCCGGGGCCGCTTTAAGACGGGAGACTTGCTGACCTAGATCGGTCGCACCCATCAAGGAAGAAGCAGCGAACACGTTGCCGGCCAATCCGCGGTTATGCATCATCACCTGAGCCCGCTCGTTGCCGCGGATTTCACTTGCGATCTTGACGACATCGACGTCTTTGATCGATAAATCGTCGAGTGTGTACTTTTGTTTGCCAAAGGGCTTCACCAACTTGCGGAAACGGCTCGTGCTGATTAACGCGGGTGAAATGACCGCCTTTTGCGAGAAAGTCCCGGGGCTCGCTTGGTCCGGCCCGACCACATGCATCGCTTGCCAACCGATCATCGATTTGGATTGGACCAGTAGCGTGTAAACGCCTGGGACGACGCCCTTGATCTTGACTTCGCCTTTCTCATCGGTCACTCCGGTCCGTACCAAACCGTTGGCTCCAGCAAGTCGCACCCTTGCGTCTTCAACGACTCCCATTTCACCATGACCACGCGGCACCACGATGCGGGCCTCGAAAACGCCCGGCTCTTTAGGTTGGACCCACTGCGTGACGGTCAACGGATGCGGTAACTCTTCAGCGCTTCCCTGCTGCTCAGAGTTCAAGACAAGCAACGAAACCAACGCAAAGACAATCACAGACGGCTTGTACATAATGCTTTAAAACAGAGAATCCAGGCATAGAACATCACCGAGCCAGCCTAGTTCGTGGTTGGTAAACGTACATACCTTCCGTCGTTTTAATCGAACAAATTTCGTTTTACCGGCTGAATAACGTGGACGAATGCCCAATAGGCAGATCCGCAGAACCCATTTGACGTTGGCAAAACCATCGGAATGATCCAGCCAGACGGGCTATTCCCAGGAACATCACGGAAGGCTCTCGTGCGTTTCTCGTCACCGCGGGCCGGGACTCTGGGGTGTCAAGATGGCCTTTGGTGCTGGCGAAAACCTGTCGATTCAGGCACTGCCAAACAATTGAGGCGTTAATTGACAGGGACAGACCACCAACCAAAGCCAGTCGAGGAACACTCCACCGTTGCCCCTACTCCGTCAACGAATTCGCGATCCAAACCGAGATCGCTTACGATTCTGGGATCATCTCGCAGGGGTGCTGGCATTCGCCGATCGACGGCCATCGACTTAGCAGGATTCCACCAATCGGAACCCGGGACAGAAACTCGGAGCGTCTTTGCCGGCTATTCAGCTGACGCCAGTGAGGTTAGATAGAGCAAGCCGACCAAAACTAATCCGACTACCAGCCCAATCTGGGCTCCGCGGACCAAAAGCGGCCTGAGTTCTGGGGCGACCTGGATGCCCTCACCGGGTTGGCGAAGAATCGCGGCCCGAATTTGAACCGAAGATGGGCGAACCGGCAGTCCGGTCAATCGGACCGCGGCTTGCTTTAGAAGTTCGTTCTCAGCCTCAATCGCCTGGTTTAAACGCAATCGCTCGGCGGCATTTTTTTGCTCAACGGCGACTTGGCCTGCCAGAGGATCCAACTCAGCGACGAGTTGCTCCAACTTTTGCTCGACCTGCTGCTTCTCAGATTTCAGAGCACGGAGGGAAGCTAAAACTTTTTTTGCGGCGTCACTTCCCTGATCTTGTGAATTGGCCTGGCCGGATGAGCCTGACTGTGAAGACTGCTCTTCCGATTTTCTCGGTGACTCCGTCTCTACCATCAAAGGTGGCAACTGATCGAGCTTGGCCTGAAGCTCATCAATCTTTTTCAACTTAGCAGCCACCGTGGGATGTGCCCGGCCAAACCGGTCCAGCAGGAGATCGACTTCTTGCTGTAGGGGCTGCATCGCTTTCATAATCTCGCGCTCAGCATCAAGCCGTTTTGCCAGTTCTCTTTCCCGATCCATCTCCTTATCGCCATTGCTGTCTTGCGAATCGGACGCTCCCTGCTTGACGACCAACGGCGTCACTGGAACATCCAAATTCGCCAAGATTGCATCCTTCGATGCCCCATTTTGAATCATCGCTTCAACACTGCGTAGCTTTCGCTCGAGCGTGTTACGGAGATTTTGCAGGTTCTCCACATCCAGAGATAATCGCTTAAAGCGTGCTGCAGCACGTGAAATCAGTTCGCCGTCAACGATCACAGCATCATCCACGCTTGGCAGTTCGCCCAACTGATTTTTGAGGTCCGCCAAATTCGCTTCAATTTCATCACGCACTTCCGTCAGCAGTCGGACAGCTTCACCCCAATTGTCGGAGTTATCATCCACTGTCAATGATTCAACAGTCGATTCCAGAATGGACTGAACGACCTGCTTGGTAACTCGAGGGGTCGCACCACGAAACTGAACCCGATACGAGGTCCCCAGCGCGCCTGGATCACCCGCCATCACCTGTAACTTCCCTGACTCCTGAATTACCAACGCGACGTCCTCTGGATTGCGACCTGAGATTCCGGTCAATCGCCCGAGACGCCCGCGTGACGCTGCTTTGCTGAGAACCGCCTGACTCGTGATCAGGTCAGCAACATTCAAATCTTGCTGACCCGAAGCTCCTATGTCCCAAACACCAGAGTCCCCAACACCAGAGTCCATCACCGCTGAAGCACCGCTAAGTGCCGCGATTTGAAGAACTCCCACCGACTGAAACTCCGCGGGCTGCCGCACATAGACGAGATAGCCACCGCCCGCACCGACCAAGATCCCCAGCGATGTCCAGCAGACCAGGGTGATCAACAACGAAGCGATTTTTTTTTGCTTGATCATTTAAAGTGATACTCAGGAAAAACTGTTTCTATCCGATTGTTTTGTTTCATTTATTGTAAGCCGGGATCAGGGGCGTTCCGGCGGCCCCGCCTTGATTGCCTGCACCTGTTCGAGCGTTCTTCCGCCCGGATGCACCTCCGCCAACATTTCGACGTAGCCCAGGATACGCTTGGTTTGCGGCCGCAATCGGGCCACTTGTTCTAGCAAGTCCCCGCTCGCTGCATCGCGACCCTCGTCAACGAAATCCGTTTCGACCAAGAGCACCCTGGCGGTATCGTCGAGCGGAGAGAGCATGAGGGCCATCACGGCGTGCCACCGTGCTTTTCGCCACACGTCCACCTCTTGGCTCTTAAGCAACAACGATTCGAAATCAACATAGTTCTCATAAAAAACGCGTCGTACGTTTTGCGGTGAAACAAATTTCGTCACCGAGTCGGCATCCGCGATCTCCTGATCTAGCAACTCGAAAGCGCCAAACTGCTGTTGCTGATCGAGCAAGTATTGAGCCAGGGTGCGGTGCGCCATCGCATCCTGGGGATGGGCCTTCACCAGTCGCTGCAACCGTTCGATTTTCTGATCCAATCCCTTACGTTCTTGGATTGTCATCTTTCGATCACGATATCGGTCAATCATCGCCTTCTGCCAGACACCGCCCGCGTGCAAATCCCAACTCGCCAAGCCGAGTCCCCCAAAGGCTACTATCAGCAGCATCATCGACAGTCGGCGAACATCACGCCCGTTTAGCAACTCCTGATTAAGTTGATCCCCTTTGGTCTCTTGTAACAATCGAAAGAGGCCGCCAACAAGAATTGCCAAGGTCAGCAGCAAGGGAATGTGCGTAATTCCAAAATCAAACGACTGGGTCGCAAATAGTGAGGCCACAGAAA
>JAYZAR010000117.1:0-7132 GCA_036339635.1 Planctomycetota bacterium
GTCAACTTGCCCTGTGAATAGTTGGTCCGTCCGAACTCCCCGCCCCAGATAACCAGCGTGTCGTCCAACAGTGAGCGGCGTTGCAGGTCGGTCAACAATGCAGCGATTGGCTGATCAACCTCGGCGGCGTGTTGACCATGATTCGATTCAATACCTGCATGTGCATCCCAAGTTTCTTCGAGATGGCCGCCGCCGGAATAAAGTTGAATGAAACGAACGCCGCGTTCGACCAGTCGACGGGCGATCAGACAGTTCCTTCCGTATTCGTTCGTTGGATTTTTACCCACACCATACATATCCAAGGTTGCCTGTGATTCCTGCGATAAATCGACAGCTTCCGGAGTTGCCGATTGCATGCGATACGCCAACTCGTAACTATCAATCCGAGCCGCCAACTCCCGACCTCCCGGCCGAGCGTCAAGATGCCGACGATTGAGTTCGGCAAGCAAGTCGAGCTGATTGCGCTGAGCTGTTTTCGTTATGTGCTGCGGACCGTGCAGATCCAAAATCGGATCACCGACCGGTCGGAACAGCGTCCCGGAATAGGTCGCTGGCATGAACCCATTTGCCCAGTTCGGCTGACCACTAATCGGGCCACCACGTCGGTCCAGCATCACAACATAGCCAGGCAAATCTTCATTCTCAGTACCCAGGCCATAAACTGCCCAACTCCCCAACGAAGGTCGGCCGATCAATGTCTTGCCAGTATTCATCGCAATCAGCGCTGATCCGTGCGCATGGCTATCGGTGTGGCATGAGTTCAAAACGCACAGTTTATCGGCATGCTTGCGAACATTCGGAAAGTAATCCGACACGAGAAGGCCACTCTTACCGCCGGGACGAAACTTGCGCCATGCCGGTGTTAGAAAACCAACTTTCCGTCCGCCTGAATTAATGTACTTCCGATCTTGAGGCAAAGGCTGGCCGGCGTATCTCTCCAGCGCGGGCTTGTAATCGAACGTATCGACTTGGGATGGGGCGCCGTTCATTGTGAGGAAGATACACGCCTTTGCCCGTGGTTTTAGTGCAGGTTTTTTTGGAGCCAGAGGATTCAAACTTAGATCATCATCAGCTGCCAGTGCCGTTGTGCCAAAAAATCCATCACGCCCCAAAAGATCGGCCAGGGCCAAGCCAGTCACACCATGTCCCATCTGCCAAACAAACTGACGCCGGGTCTGGCCACAAGGGTAGAACGATTTCTCATGCATGCTGGTCGCCTTTAAACACCGTACCGGGCTCTAACTTGCTTAATCAACAAACAGAAACTCATTGGAATTCATTAGCACATGGCAAAGTGATGCTAGGGCGAGAATCTCCGGGCTCACGTCCTCGGGAATTTCCATCAGCACCGAATCAAGTCCGTACCGCTCCGCCAACTCCGCTTCTACCAAACAACGCTCTTGATTGCTCAAGCTGCGATTGTAGATCCGAATCTCTGCGATGTCGCCTTTCCAGTATTCACCATTAATATTGCCCTGTTGCCCAATCACCCATCCGGTGTCCAGGCGCCGCTGGGCTAACGGTGGTGCCGAGTTCAACAACCGACCGTTCTGAAACACAGCCGCCGAACTAGAACCGTTAACGGCGGTCAAGACGAACGGATCCGACCGATTCACCACGTTGCCGGCCTTCGAGAAGGCATCGCTAAATCGCACGGTATTAGTAGCCGTCAGCCCCAAAAACAGTGAAGTAGTTGCATTGCCCAGCGCGCCATTCCAGTTCGAAATGACTTCACGATTGCCTGATCCATTCTCGTCGCTCACAACACAAACAATCGTATGCTGCTGGGACTCCAAAATCTCACCAGAAAGAACCATAAAACGGCGCCGTCCATCGAACCGCAAAGTCGGCCTGCCACCCAGTCCTTTTCGAACCAGCATCGGCTGCGAATTGGCGTCTGGCTGCGCTGCATCATGGCCTCGGCCAGAAAGATCAAGAAGCGAAGCCACACGCGATCGATCTTGGTCATTCACCACAGCGTTATCCGCGCGAAGAAGCAGGACAAGCGACGTTTGAAACAATTGCCGCTCCGCGTTGGCCAGCTCTTTGTTCACCAGCTTGCTGGTGGCAAGAGCTTCACTGGGGAAATTCCCTATGCCAGAAAATGTTCGAGCTTGTTCCACCAGATGCCGCACCGCGGCGTCGAACTCCCCTTTCGATGGCTGACGTTGCAAAACATGCGACCACACCTGTCGGATTTGTTCCGCCTGGTCGGATGAACGCTCCGAGATCATTTTCGCCAGATGCTCGCTGCGTTGATGCACAAATTGATTATTGAGTAGCGCCAAGGCCTGAGTGGGAACGATGGTCACATTACGCTGCCCACAACTTAGGGTGGGATCGCATAGATCAAAAGTCGTCATCAGCGGCGGTAGTAAACCACGCTTGAGGTACATGTACAGACTGCGCCGTTTCTGTTGGTCCGGTGGTGACGCCTGCCAGGCAGAGGATTTCCGTGACAGTCCCTCGAGTGCCTCCGGGCTGATCGTCGGTTTGAACCCTGGTTTGCCAAGCTGCAAATTAAGTTCGCCAGAGACAGCCAACAGCGAATCACGCAGCGTCTCGGCATCCAGGCGTCGACGTGCAAACCGCCACAGAAGCCGGTTGTCTGAATCACGTTCCTCAAGCTCCTCACCCTGCGGATGAAGCACTGATTGCTGCCACGTTTGGGATGTCAGGATCCAACGATGAATGCCCTTGATCCGTTGCCCACCCGACTGAAATTCCGATGCTAGCCAATCAAGTAATTGTGGGTGCGTTGGTGCATCAGCCAGAAAACCAAAGTTGTTCGGGGTGCGGACAATGCCCTGGCCGAAGTGGTGCTGCCACAACCGATTGACCAAAACGCGCGAGGTTAATGGGTTTTTGGGATCCGTGATCCATTGGGCCAACTGCAACCGCCGATGGGATGTCGCAACGCCATCGGGCGGTGCATGAAAACGTCGTTCCAATGCAGGAATGGACGAGAGAGTGGCGGGAACAATTTCTTGCATCGGCTGATTCCGTTCACCGTTCTTCAACAGGTGCAATGCCGTCGGCGATGGTCCATCATCTGTCCATCCCAGGACATCGTTGAAACCCAGTTTCTCGGCCGTGGGCCCCCCCAGCTCGCCTTTCAGCAAAGGACCCGCCCAAAACGCCGACGCCATCCGGTAGTAATCCTCTTGAGTGATCGCGTCGAACTTGTGAGAGTGGCAACGGGCACACTTAACGGTAAGCGCCAAAAACGCCGACGATGTTGTGTGAACGAGATCCTCCAATCGCTCATATTGATAATCAAGTTTGTCATTGGGTTCATCATTCCAAGTGCCCAGACGCAAAAACCCAGTCGCGATCACCGACGCCTTGCTGCGGTTCGGAATCTCATCGCCAGCAAGCTGTTGCAGCACAAATTGATCGTAAGATAGGTCACGATTGAACGCGTCGACAACCCAGTCGCGGTACTTCCAGGCGAACGGCTTTTCTTGATCACGCTCGTAGCCGCTGGTATCTGCGTAGCGAGCGAGATCTAACCAGTACCTTCCCCAGCGTTCTCCGTATTGTGGCAGGTCAAGCAGCCGATCAATGACTTGCGGCCAAGCCGTGTCGAAATCGTCGGCAAGAAAAACTTGAATCTCCTCTTCAGTCGGTGGCAAACCAATCAAATCATAATACAAACGTCGGAGAAGGGTTCGGCGATCCGCCCGAGGTGCAGGCGTGATTCCCTCTGTTTCCAACTTCGACCACACAAAAGCATCGATCGGATTAGCTGGCTGAGGCAGACGCGTGAGCCTTGGTATCGCAGGCCGCACGACGGGCTGCAGCGACCACCAATCGCGTCCGGCCCGCACATCGTTCGTCCGCTCAAAGTAATCAAGCTCTCGGCCGTCCGGCCACTCGGCACCTTTGACCAACCACCGCTTGATGCGTTTGATTGCGTCATCCGGCAATTTCTGCGACCGCCCTTGTTTTTCCGGAGGCATCTCTCCGTCAATGATACGGTGTAGCAAAAGACTTTCTTCAATTTCATTCAGATCCAACACCTGACCGGAATCGCCACCCGCATGTAAACCTGCACGTGTTGTCAGCAGCAGTCCGCCCGACGGGTCCTGCCCCTGATGGCATTCGACACAATGCCGAATCAGAAGTGGTGCCACATCAGCCTCGAAGCCAGACGATCGCTCTGCCCCGTTGACGTTACCCCCGAAACCAATACACAGCGACACGGAAGCCCAAACCATGCAACGGATAGACGCGTGTGCGATAAAGAAATATTCACCGAAAATGCTCGGCATGCTGTCGCAACAATTTGCTGGTCTATTTAACATCCGATCACAATCGCCTGCATTCAATCGGGTCCAATCTCGCATACGTACGCATCGAACCGGCAAATCTTCCTACCGGTCGGGGAAATTCCATTCCCCCTAACTGGATTTGCAACACGCTACACCCTGTTTTGGATCCTGTCCGCATCCCGGTCCTCCCCAACATAACGCCCCAGCGGGAGCCGTGCGAAAAATCAGCTCCCACCCAGGCCAAGAACGACTCGATCGAACGCACGCTCGCCACGGAGGGGACTCAGGCGAGATCGAAATTGCAAAACAGACGTGTTTCAGGGATCGAACAAGAGCGTGGGCCCAACGGGCAAACGAAAACGAGAATACGACGCATTCAGATCTTCAAACGCTGGGATTACGGAGGCTGCATTTAGATTCTCGCCACGAATCAACAGACTGCGTTGGACGATGACATCTGGATGAATGACCGGTGATAGGCCATCGAAGCTGGCGGGATCACGAAAACGGTCACCGTCGGCTGCCTCGGTCGACATCAACAAAATGTATTTAACGTTTTGCTGAAGGCGGACAGGCTTTTCCAAACGGATGTAACGAAAAGCATCCCGCAACTCGCCAGCATTTTGGACCGTAACAAGACATCGCGCGATCTCGATCGGCGGGCGAGCATCATTGCCCGCGTTGACCCGGAGAAGCCGCAGCCGATGACTAGCTGATATTTGGCGATTTTTATTCTGGGTCACCTGCCTGGAGGGTTGGTCGCGATTCCGCTCGGTTGGAACCGAGCGGGCAGGGCGACTTGCAAGGTCCTTGTTATGATCATCAAACATTCCAAGATGCGTCACCCGCTTCTCACCGCCCCCAGCTTTCAGTTGAAATTCAAATCCGATCTCCCCCGTCACATCATTTCGCAAGTTATGCCATCCAGGACTGACAATTAACTCAGGCCCCAACGGCAGTCCCAATTCCCTGGCATGCCCCCGATTGTGAATCTCCAAAAGTGTGGCCGCTAAATCCTCAGCAATATCACTCGGTGAATTCGAATTCTTATCACCGTCCTCATAAAGATTATTTGTCAGGTCATACAGGATCATCGGGCGACATTGACCGCGTGAACCATCCGCAGACCAAGCCGCCCAAGGCATAGCGAGTCCGCCATCAACAATCAACTTTTGTGGCCCTTGGCGAATCGCCAACGCATCGTTGAGGTACGGTGGTCCCAAATGGCAGAAAAAGACTCTCGGGCGTGTATCGGGAGATTTTTTTGCATTTTTCGCGTCCCGCCAGTAAAGGAACACATCATGGCTGTCTTGCGCTTCGTTGACCGTGAGTGAATGGCCGACAACACGCGCAAGCGTCGCATACAAATCGGTAAGCGTCACGATTGATCGGTTCAATTTTCCAACGGGCAAAACGGCAGGCCAAGAAACCACAAAGGGAACTCGAATACCACCTTCCCAGAGTTTCGCTTTCTTGCCACGCAACCCACCACTCTGCTGATTGAGCCCCAGGTTGTCGCCAATGTTCGGTCCGTTATCGCTGGTAAAAATTACGAGTGTATTCTCAATCAGCTTGTGCCCCGCCCAACGAGGATCGTCGGTCGTTTCGAGTTGCTCCAAAAGCCTTCCCAACACGACATCATTCTCCAGGATCATGTCCTCGCGATCGCCTGCCCGCACGCCATCGCTGTAATGGCTTTGCCCTTTGATTCTCATTCCGGCAATTTCATCAGGTACGGCGTAATCCCCGTGCGAATTCCTTTGAAAATGATTGGCGTTTGGCACATAGTAAAGAAAGAAAGGTTGGTCGGTTTCTTTGGACTGACGGTCAATAAATGCTTCCGCTTCCTGAAGGTACAACGGCCCAAGACGTCGCAAATCCCAATCGGGCGATGCCAGGATGCGTCCTTCATTTTTCTTCATTCCAATCAACTTCATCCGACTACGGTCAGTGAAGGTAAAGCGATCATTACGAATCAGCACTCGTGGCTCTGTATCAAGCGGGTCTTCCGTGTTGCCGGGGACGCCAAAGTACTCATCGAAACCGTGGTGAGTTGGCCCGTCGAGTAGTGGCTTCGTGAAGTCAACATCGTGAAAATAGAAATCATCTGCAGCCTGCCCCTCACCATCATCGAATGAAACACCGACGTGGTATTTACCTACCCCGGCAGTGCGATAGCCGCTGGCCTGCAACATCTCAGGCAGCGTCGTCAAACCCTGCTGGATCATCGGAGTATTGGGACCATGAGGTAGCCAGCCTTGGTGCTTTAAATACGCCCGATGAGCAAAACGCCCGGTCAATAAAGAGTACCGCGTCGCACTACACATCGATGCCGGTGCGTAACCGTCCGTAAAAAGGATGCCCGCTCGGGCAAACTTTTCCAGATTTGGAGTCCGCAATGTTCGTTCGATCGGCGGCACGGCCAGATTGAGACGCACTCCCAGATAAGCACTGGTGTCTCCGATTCCCATATCGTCTGCCATCATGATGACGATGTTCGGCTTCAAAGGTCGTTCCGCCGCCATGATTGGTCCACTCAAATATCCCCAGCAACCAGCCAACATAATGATTGCTTGGGTCAACTTTAAGGGACGATTGCTCTCAACTAACTGGGCGATATATCGGCCAACGGTAGTTCCCCGAGCTGAGGTGGATTCCCAGGCTGGCATGGAGCCTATGGCTGAGGTGAAATCCTCAACTGGAAGGTACGGAAAAAAAATTCGCATCTGCTGCTCATCTCGCGTTGGAGTACGGACGGTTCGTAAGGATGTTTCCCTGCTTATCGATCCCAAGTCGCTCAACCACTTCGTTCTTTCTTGTCTCTTTCCACGAAAGATTCGACATTTGATCTTTGCATA
>JAYZAR010000118.1:0-7363 GCA_036339635.1 Planctomycetota bacterium
ATGCCGTAGAGTGACATCGTTTCAGAGGTTTCATCAGAAAAATCGACGACTTCCGGTGCGGCGGTTTGCATCCTGAAGGCGAGTTCGTACGCCTCGATTCGGGCGGACAATTCGTCATCCTGATCACGAGCGATCAAATGACGATCGTTCATCTTGCGTAAGAAGTTGAGCGTGGATCGCTGTTGGGCATCACTGATCCCTGCTTGTGGTTTGAGGTTCAACACCGGCGTTTTTCCCGGCCGCATCGTGGTCCCTTGATAGGTAGCGGGCAAGAAACCGCTGCCCCAGGCGGCTGGTCCCCCTTTCAATCCACCACCGGGATCGGGCAACACGACAAAGCTGGGCATGTCCTCGTTTTCGCTGCCTAAGCCATAGGCAAGCCAGCTGCCAAAGCTTGGATGTCCCATCAAAATGCTGCCGGTGTTCATTTGGTAAACCGACTGAGGATGGTTCACGCTGTCGCCGTGGAGTGACCGAATGACGCAAAGGTCGTCCGCTAGCTCGGCAATGTGTGGCAAGAAATCAGAGACCGGTAAACCCGATTGACCTCGTGGTCGGTACGGTTTGATCGGTGCCAGCAGCGGATTGGCGGCGACTTTGCGACGGGTCATCACTTCGCCAAAGCTCTCCGGCAAAGGTTGACCGGCATAGCGGAGTAAATCTGGTTTGGGATCGAATAGATCCACGTGGCTAGGACCACCATGCATGAACAACCAAATGACCCGCTTCGCGCGGGGTGGATGATGCGTCCGCTTCTTCAAGCCAGTGTCCGACTGTTCATTGGCCAGCAGTGACTGCAAAGCCATTGCACCGATGCCGCCACCGGCGGTTTGCAAGAATTGTCTTCGGTCGGGGATTGAAAGCACGGCTAATTTTTGCGGTGGGTTAGGGTGGAACGGAACATCCCTAATTTTGAATGCTCGCGACCTAGGTAGCAAGAGAAGCGTACAATCTGCTATCGGTGGCTTGATCCCTTGGAAACGACGAACGGGTGATTATCCGATGACCCACGGACGAGTGCCGCGAGCCCGATCATTAGTTGGTTGGCATCAGGTTGGTTGGCGGGTGGATGGTGAGTCGGGTGGATGGTGAGTCGGGTGGATTCTCAGGATCGGAAGCCAACGTTTTCCCTCATATGGCTTAAAAAATCTTCGGTTCGCTGCCGGGTGATCGGCCGGTCAGGAAGTCGAAATCACAGCCTTGGTCGGCTTGCGAAACATGCCTGGCATACAGCTTTTCATAGCCTCGTTCTGGTTGCTGAAGCGTTGGCTGATAGGCCACTCGTCGCTGCTTGAGTTCTTCGTCACTGATGTGCCAATGAATCCTGCGATTGGGAACATCAATCTCGATTTCGTCACCGGTCTGTACCAAGGCTAGGGGGCCACCGGCAGCACTCTCCGGTGCAATGTGCAAGACGCACGTGCCGTAACTGGTTCCGCTCATTCGAGCGTCGCTGATGCGGACCATGTCACGGACGCCTGCCTGCAGCAATTTTTTCGGAATCGGCAGCATCCCCCACTCGGGAAAGCCGGGGGCACCGAGTGGACCGGCGCTGCGGAGGATCAGCACGCTGTTTTCATCCACATCGAGATCGGGGTCGTGGACTTGCGCCTTCATTGCTGGGTAGTCGTCAAAAACAACTGCTTTACCACGATGTGTTAGCAGCTTGGGTTCGGCGGCGAGTGATTTGATGACGCACCCATTGGGCGCCAAGTTTCCTTTCAGCAAACAAGTTCCGCCGGCCGTCGCGACAGGGTTTTCACGAGAGCGAATCACTTCCGTGCCAATGACCTCGGCTCCCTCGATCTGTTCGCCGAGTGTGATGTGATTTACCGTTTGGCAATCTACATGAAGCAAGTCGGTCATTCGTGCGAGCATCGCTGGAAGGCCACCCGCATCGAAAAAATCTTCCATTAGATAACGTCCGCTGGGGCGAATGTCGGCCAAGACCGGTGTGGTGCGAGACAATTCGTCAAAGCGGTCCAGTGTCAATTCAATTCCAAGTCGGCCCGCGATCGCAATCAAATGAACAATCGCGTTGGTGCTGCCGCCAATCGCTAAGGAAGTCATCAGTCCGTTGTCGATCGATTGGGCTGTTAGGAAGGTTGATGGTTTGGTGTTCTGCCATGCCAGCTCGACAGCGTGTCGCCCAGTTTGCACGGCAACGCGTGAATGCTCGGCAACGACTGCTGGCACGCAGGCGGCACCGGGCAGCGTAAAGCCCATCGCTTCGGTGACACAAGCCATCGTGCTGGCGGTACCCATCGTCATGCAGGTGCCAGCGGAACGCCCAAGGCAATTTTCGATTCCTTTCCAATCGCGGTCACAGAGTTGGCCAGCCAGTCTTTCGTCCCAATACTTCCAAACATCACTGCCACTACCGAGCGTGACATCTTTCCAGCGTGCTTTTAGCATGGGGCCGGCAGGCAGGAAAATCGACGGGATGTCGGCGCTGATCGCTCCCATCAGCATGGCGGGAACGGTTTTGTCACAGCCGCCCATTAGCACCGCAGCATCGACTGGGTGGCAACGCAGAACCTCTTCGGTTTCCATCGCCAATAAGTTGCGATAGAGCATCGTCGTTGGCTTCATCAGCATCTCACCCAACGACATGACCGGCACTTCAACAGGAAATCCACCTGATTGCAGGATGCCACGCCGCACTTCCTCGGCCCGATTGCGGAAGTGACTATGGCAGGTGTTGAGTTCACTCCACGTATTCAAAATCGCGACGACGGGACGGTCTTGATAATCAATGTCGTCAAAGCCCATCCCTTTGAGTCGTGAACGATGTCCGAACGAGCGCATGTCATCGGGGCCAAACCAACGATGGGAACGCAGTTTTGAAGGGTCTCGATCCACAGCGGTTTACCACAGTTCGGGGGTTGAGAAAATGAAGAGATAGCATCCATGTGAAGCGGCGAAGAAACCGCCGCTTCCACTACGGTATGTCCTTTTCTCGCATCGTGTTGAGGGCGATTCGAATCCGCGCGACCGTTTCTGCGGGAAGTTCGCTAAGCATCGGCGGTAACGATCCAACCGAGGCGATTCCTGCTTCGGCCACCGCGTGATGGAGTACACGGATTGGATTGATTTCGTTCCTCAGATCTTCCAGCGGAGAAAACCACTCGCGAATCGACTCCGCTGTCTCGTAGTCAGTTTCGTGGATCGCACGCATCATTTGCATTGAACGCTCCGGTGCAATGCAAACACATCCACTAGTGAAACCTGCGACGCCGAAATCACGCAAGTGGACAATTGCCGGCTGTTCACCAATTCCGCTGACGATCCGCTCTTTCGGAAAGGCTTCGATCACGTCGCGTAAATAATCGTCTTGCGATGGATCGTCTCGGACCACAGCGTACTTGATCCACGAGATTGCACCATCCGATTCGAGCGCTCGAATGTGTTGTGGATCTAACCAGCGATCGAATTTCAAATAGAGCACCAACGGCTTCCCAAGTTGCTCCGCCAAGCGTCGTATTCCCGACGCAATTCCTGCTTGATCGACCACATCCCGTGATGGCAAGAGCATCGCGGTGGGGAATGCATGGTCCTTCAAAATCGCAACTTGATCGGTCGCCAATCCGTAGGCGGGCCCCACCGAGGGAATGACGTTAGTCTGTTCGCTTGCCGTTTCCGCAAGCATCTGAAGCAGATTCGCGTATTCACGGAGTCGCACGTGATAGAACACCGCATTGCCGCCATAAAGCAACGAGCGGATTCCACCTGCCTCTAAGAAGCGAATGATCTTGGTATTTTCGGCGATCGATACATTCAGGTTGGCGTCACGAGCCAGCGGTGGGACCGCGACCACTGATTGACGCAAACTTTCGGGCGAAAATGGGGAACATAGCATTGGGGAGTCTCATGCTGGCAGCGAATTGGGCGGGCGGTGATCAGGCAGATCGAACGAAGCAAACTTATCAGAAATGCCGATCCGCCGCCCGTGCTCACGATTGGGGTGGCTGCGCCCGACATTTGATGCACACAGCAGCATGATGACTGACGTTCGGCGGAGTCATCAGCAAGGTATCAGTCTTGCCGCGTCGCTTTCATGACGGTGAACAAAGAGAGCGGATTGGTTTTGTAACGCCGATCCATTCGCAAGGGCAATTCCCGCAAAACTTCGTCGAGATCCAAATCCGTTCGCCAGCCTAATCGGCGGGTAATGTTGCCGGCTTTGTCGACGACCTTCGCAATGAAAGGGTTCTCACTGCGAAAATGATTGATGATCAGAATCTTTCCACCTGGCTTACAGACGCGAACGACCTCACGCATCATGTCCTGCGGGTTGGAAACAACACTGATCGTGTGAAAGGAAGTAACGAAATCAAAGGATGAATCTTCGAAGTCCAGCGATTCCGCGTTCCCTGGTCGTACATCAATGTGACTCCAGGCATTTTCAGCAATCAATTCTTTCGCCTCGGCCAGCATCGCTTCGGAAAGATCGACGCCGGTGATCGATGCATGCTCGGGGTAAGATTCCAGAGAGAGACCCGTTCCAACACCGACCTCCAAAACCTTCGAGCCGGGGGGAATCCCGAGCGAATCAAGCGTCTTGCTGACCCGTCTTTTCGCAACGGCTGGCCAAAGCGCTTGATAGGCTGGCACCAGGTGGTTGTAGAAAGGGCTAGAGTGGGGTTGAGGTGTCTTGCCCGGTCGGTCGGATACACGATGCATGGAATGAAACCCTGGCTCAAGAACAAACGCACGTCTGCTAGGATGGCATCTTTCACGCTGCCGTCAAGCATCACGATGACGCGCCTGTAACGCTAAGTGTCGGTGAAATAACAACTTGCGTCCATTGTTGAGATTGAAAAGACGCGATTATTACGTTCCGGAGACATTTTTCGGTCCAGTCTGGGCGTAAATTACCCCTCTGTGGTCCCAGAGCGATCCTTGCACCGCCGCTAAAAGACCTCTCGAGCGGCGAAACGAGGTTAATCGAGGTTGTTATCGGGGTTGTTATCGGCGTTGTTATCGGCGTTGTTATCGGCGTTTTTTCTCGTTCTAGCCTTTCAGTGCCGATTCGGCGAAGGGTTCGAGTTTGGCTTTGCCAAGATCGACTTTTCACGCAGATCGGACGGCTGCCAGGACTAGGAGGCAGCCTGTGGTTGCGTTGGCACTGCGGACTGTGGAGCGCCAATTGAATGCGGTTCTCCAGTCGGAGGGTTCATGACGGTTTGGGAAGCACCGCTCGCCGAGGTTGGTCGCCGTTGTTGGACGGTCCGCAAGGAGACGACGTGGCAACCGCGAACGAGCTGATTCTCGCAGGTTACAATACGGCCCGGTAACAAGAATTAGCCTGCGTGAGGTGGTACGCAATGAAGATGAATGCTTGGCTTTGCACACTGTGGGTGTACTGTCTGCTTTTGGTTGGTAACTTGCCGTCGTTTGCGGAAGACAAGGTCGCACCAGTCCGAATGGGTTGTGGCAAGATGACCTTTGATACAGTGCCCGGTTGGGGGCTTCGACCCGATGGGAGTTCGCCGCTGGGACCTACCCACGGTGGTGTGGTGATTGACGAGGCGGGCAATATCTTCACAAGTGCGAATGCTGGTGTGTTCGTTTTCTCGCCGGAAGGTAAAGTGATACAGACCTATCTCGGCGAAGACTATTCAAATCTCCACGATATTGAGATTCGGAAAGAAGCCGATGGCGAATTCATTTATGGTGCCCGCAATAACGACGCCGAGGGAATCAAGTTCAATGCTCATTCGGGTGAGGTCGTCCTGCGGTTGAAGTACCCGGAAGAATCAGGTTTAGGAAAGATCAGATTCAACCCCACTGCTATCACAGTCACGGCCGAAGGCGATATTTATCTATCCAACGGTTACGCCAGTAACCACATTTTTAAGTATGACAAGAACGGAAAGTATCTGATGCACTTCGGTTCCAAGGGGAACGGCTTGAAGCAATTCAACACCGCCCATGGGATGACGCTCGATACACGCTACGATCCACCGCGGTTGCTGGTTTGTGATCGCAACCACCAACCTAAAGGGCGACTAGTGCATTACGACTTGGACGGCAACTTTATCGAAGAAGTGATCACTGGATTAGGCATGCCAACCTCGGTTGCAATTCAGGGTGAATACGTTTCTGTGCCAGATTTACATGGTCGACTGGTGATCTTGGACGGCAGCAATACGATCATGGCTGTGCTGGGGCACAATCCTGATCCGAAAAAGCGAGGGAATTTCAAAGTTCCACAAGACCAGTGGATTGAGGGTGTCTTTAGCGGTACCCATGGTTCCTACTGGGACAAAGATGGCAACTTGTACGTCCAAGACTGGAACATCTCCGGGCGCTTGATGAAATTGCTGCGGGTTCAATAAGTCATCTGGATGACATCCTCCGAGAGGTCGCTGACTCGTTAAACGCTGACTCGAGAAACGACACCTCGGTAAAACGGGGATTGCAGCGGATGGCATTACCGTGTGAAATCGGATCCGCGTGGATTCGGCTCCGCCGGAGCCACCTGCGATCTGTTTGCTGCTTCCCGGACCGTTTTTGATGGGACCGTTTTTGATGGGAGCCCTGCGTCCCCAAGTCCTATTGATCGGCGTCGCCCGATCATGCCGGTATCGAATTGGATCGCGCGACTGTCGAATGGATTTAGTGTTGCTGGGGGTTTCTGCTTTCCGCGTTGTCGTTGTGGATAGCGGCTTTGACGGCTGGCGGCAGACAGGCGCGAAGGACTATTGTTACAGCGTACATTGGATTCACGTTGCATTCGCAGCGGCATCCGTACTCTTGAAAATCGTTTCGCCAAATCTGTTCGGGGATTATTCTCGCAAGACAAATTCGGAAGGAATACGGTTCAGTTGGCTTGAATCATACGAATGATTTGCGAAGTCATTTGAAGCAATCACTGTGCTTCGTTCTGCTGCTCGATGTTTCTTGCTGGACGCGCGGCGTTTCTAACTGGACCAGTGGCTTGAAATGGCTGGTCGGAATTGGCCGTTGGTTTGGTTTAGTATGATGTTGACCGGCAGGGTTTTGAGTGGCAGGACGAGTTTGTTATTGCCTGAGTCCTCACGGGAACGTTGGTACACATTCGGCCTTTGTCAAAAATGAATGCCGACTGCCTGAAAAGGCGGCAAGCGGTTAGGTGGGTGTGTAGATGATCATGGAAAGATCGTCGGGTTTTCCCGGTTCGCCGGGTTGATTTAGATTCATTCGCTCCGTCGCCAGGTCGTCGAGACACTTCATCCGTCTGGTTAATTTTCCGCAGCGTCCATACTCAATAACCTCTTCGATCTTGACGTTGTCGAATAATCCGTCGCTGCCAACGATGATCGTGTCACGGGGCGATAACGGCTGAGCGGGACCGATTTCGATATGCATGTTGTGGGAT
>JAYZAR010000119.1:0-12877 GCA_036339635.1 Planctomycetota bacterium
AACGATATCTTCCATGGGAACGATCGTAATTTTGAAGAGAGAAAAGCTAGGCCGACTGAAGTTGACTGCAACGACGAAATGCCTGAACCGACGGAGGCAAATCCAGGAACGATGCTGGCGGGAAAATCGTTTGAGAAACCAACATTTGACCGGGGTAACGAGGGCCGTCACATCGGCTGATCCAACCCGCTGACAAACGTAGACCGTCTAACATAAACGAAGCGAGCCCAGCCTGGAGCGAAGCCCACAGGAGACCGATTCAACCAATAGATTTACCCGAGTCAACATGACCATACAGCTCAGCACCAGGCGGGACCGCGAGGGATCGCTCAAATCTTGTCGACTTTGCGGATTGTGTCGATGGGCACGAATTGCTCCAACGCCCGGTCCGCAAATTCCTCATCCGCTTCAGCTTCAGCCGTCACGGAAGCCAGCGTTAAACCGTTGATGACAATTAAGGCGTCTAACGCAGTGATGATCCCGTTTCCGTTAGTATCGTAACGCTTCATCGCATCAATGCTCGCCGGGGCCTCACCCTCTCTTTGCGATGAATCAAACCCAAGCTTGCCGGGCAGATCAGCCAATCGGACCGACCCGAAGTCACCCAAAAAGTTGATCACAACCAATGCATCAAGGGGCGTCAATTTGCCGTCACCGGTCGCGTCATGGGGCTTGTCCCGCAGCGCCGGCAGGATCTCGAACCCTGTTTCAACGAAGCGAACGAGATTGTCAGGCAGCTGTTGATCCATGCCCCGTAGCAATGCGGCCGCGCCACCTTCACCCGCTGGCTGAGGAAGTAATTCAACCTCGCCGGTGGCCACGGCGCGAACTCCGATGCGTAGCATTTCCTGCCATTCGCTCGCTTCCCCTTCAATTAATTCACTGCCCGTTTCTTTCGATTTCACACCGAGCGATTCAATCACACCATTCTTGAAGGCGGCTGGGGCAACCTCCTTCAGCTTGTCAAATTGTTCAGCTTTGAACCCTGGACCAAACTCAACTTTCCCTGTGACCTCAAAGTACTCGGTGGGAATCGCAAGATCGAAGAACGCACTGTCCAGCCCTCGTGGGCGATGACGAAAATCTTTGGCATTGAGCTGCAAGAATAATTCGTCACCCTCGCGAACATCAGCCATTGGCTTGCCACTGGAATCGACCGCGGAAACGGCAAACTCAGCGAGGTGATCACTTTCCCACTTAACCAACCGGCTAACATCGCCCTCTGAGTCGGCCGCATAAAGAGCCTTGGACTGTCCGAATTCCAGCACGACCAAGACACTCGGCAGCCAATCCAAATCGATCGGTCCACCGGGCAGCTCAAGCGGCAAACCGCGGTCGAATAGCCGCTCCACCGAAAGAACCTTCAACTCGTCAACAGACACCTCGTAATCCTCTGCCGCTCGCAAAAGTACGGCGTCGACCAACTCTTTAACCTCTGGTTCGCGCAGTCCAACCACACTGATATCGACCGCAGCCTGCGACTCTCGAACGCCATCACGGATGACGTATTCGAACTGTAAAGAATCGACCTCCTGGAAGGCCGCTGCCGGGATCTTAATCGCATGGCCGCGAACGATTTCTGCACCTTCGGGAGCGCCGATTAGCTCGACAATCTGAACAGACGATCGAGCCCCACGACGACTCACTAAGTCATTGGCGAGTACAGCAAAGACTTGATCGCGTCCATGATCACGTCGGCGGAATTGATCGTTCACTGCCTCTAGCGGGGGCAATGGCCGCGGCAATGGAATGAGCGTTGGATCACTCGGCCGCTCCCAGTCGTACTCTTTCAGGTGGTCGGCCAAACGCACGACAAGACGCTCGGGGGTCACATCGACTTCCAGCCAGCCATCAATGGGAATTACACCCTCAAGCTGAAAATTTCCCGCTTCGCCAAGCCGCCCAAAAACCCACTGATTCTCTCCGAATGACCGCTGCCGCCCCTCGACTGAGCTGACTCGGCTCTCTTCCGCGACGAAACCAAATCTCTGGGAATCCTTATCGATCAGCACGAGACTCTCATACGAGACCGCACGCAGCTCGTCAGGAACCTGAATTTCATTGAGAACGGCCTTTTCAGACAAAGAAACCACCAAAAACACAGTTGGCTTCTGGACGCCGGGGGCGAAGGAAAAAGGTGCCAACCCCTGTGGCTTTCGTGAAACAAGGGCTGGGTCAAAATTCTCCGCTTCGGCCTGCAAATCGTCTTCGACCGAATCAACCTCGGCAGCACGCTGTCCCCGCAAGACCAGCCGATCACCCATTCGTATCGCGCTGTGGTCGAGCTCGATTCCGTCGGGTAGCGTCACCGCCTGAACCCGATCCTCCGCCTCCAAATCAAGCTTTAAGTCGGTTTCGATAACGAGCAGCGATTCCCCTTTCCAATCACCAAGGACGATGTAGTCAGACCCTCCTGATATGACGTGACCGTAAGCTCCATCCACACCAACCGACTCCACCAATTCAATGCCGTCCCCGGCAAAATCGAGCAAGGCGATCGTGGTGGTCGCCGTTCCTTCATCGAAGTCTTTGTAGACGGCTACGCCCGTCAAACCATCTTGGGCGACGCCAAAATGAACGAGAACCCCCTGCCCCAGTTCGGCCGAAGCCACCTCGTGGAGTTGATCGTCGGTCAGCTCCTTGTCTGTCAGCTCCCTGTCCGCCAGCTCCTTGTCTGCCAGCTCCTTGTCTGCCAGCGAGTAGCGAGCCACTACGACGGTTGGCGGCGAAATCTCGGGATCCGGCAAAACCGAGGTATCTTCTTCAGCTTTATCCCCACCCCAGAAAGGCAGAATCCAATCGACGAAGTCACTCTGCTTGGTGCTGGCTACAAACAGATCATTCTCCCGAGCCACCGAGGTTCCGAGCAAAGGAATCTCGGCAGCAGACGTCTTCTGCAAACCTTTGGGCGTGACCTGATAAGTCGTCACAAGTCCTGAAAATTCAGGTGAGAAATCACTTCGATCTTGGCGAGGCAGTGGAGAAAAAGACGGCTGGTGAAGCGAGGAGATAACGACCAAACGATCCCCATCCGCATGAATCGTATGCGAAAGCCCAGGCAGCGTTTGCTCGACCACGTCCCCCTCAAATTCAGAATCTATACTGATCGTCAAAGCGATGGTCTGGACCGTCGGGGGCTTCGGCATCCAATCCTGATCCAGCTTCCAATCTCGATCGGAGGAAGCCCCTTCAAACAAGGTCGAAACAGCTTTACTTGCCGCGGTGACGAGTCCAGCCGGTGCCATGATCCGCACATCGAACCGGTTGCCAATGAGCACGACCTGTTCTTGATGAACGAACATTTCGTCGACATGCATCTCTAATTTCGACTCTTGGACCAAATCCAGTTCGCCCTCGACCGACCGCTCGAACACTAGCAGGCTTGCCCCATGTTCAGGCCCACGTCCCTGATCGACCACGAACAAGCGATCGCCGACTTCTTGAACCAAGTCGTGGCCGTAGCTCAAGCCGGGATAGAGCATTGCGTCGACGAAATCGAGACTTTTGGTCCCCCGGACGAGTTCGGAGTCGCCAAGTACCGCCTTGGCCTGTTTGAAATCGGCTGATTCCCATGAGATATCAGCTGATTTCCAGGGGAAGCGATGCAGCGGCTCAAAGCCACCGAAGTCTAGCTTGGCGGCCAGCAACCGGCGGCTTTCCAATGATTCATGCCGAAGAGGACGCTTTAATTTCATCTTGGAATACCTGTACTAGCAACACTTAAACGTGGATTGAAGCAAATGATCCAGCAGAAGTACCTGCAAACTCTATCCGATTCGGTAGCCAGAATCCAGCATTTGCATCGACGCTCCTGAAAACGTGCCGCCCTAGCACCGTCGTGAGATTGGGCCGAATTCGGGAGCTCGTGTTGCACCCCGAATAAATTGGTTCACCCAGGATGCATTTCGGGACAAAGCCGCTGATGATTCTCGAAGAGTGAGGGGCTGAATCCGCTCCTAACTACTCAAAACGACTGCACAGTGTCGGGATAGATCACCAATTCGATACGACGATTATCCGCGCGGCCCGCCGGTGTCTCATTGGACTGCCTTGGCACGCTGGCCCCCTGAGCGATGGTAAATAGCTGCTCCGGGTGCAGCCCATTGCGACGCGTCAGCACCTCCAAAATCGCACCCGACTGTGCTGAGGTAAGCTGGTGACTAGTCGCGAGCGAACCGCCGTATAGCGTCGCATTGTCAGTGTGTCCCTCGATCGCGATTCGCTGACGGGGAAAGACCGTCCGGAGTTGATTGGCGATCGGGTCAAGCGTCTGCGACGCGGAGGGTAACAGCTGCGCAGTACCTGACTGAAACAGCCGATCTGAGGGGATCAGAATTCGAATGGAAGCACCATCTTGAACGACGGGTAATCCGCCCGTGTTCAACTGGCTCGCTAATTGGGAAAGGTTGGTATTGGGAACGATCGTTGCACCCCCCCGCATTTGCGAAGAGGCCTGCATTCCACGTACGCGTTGCTCAGCATTTCTAGCCGCGATCGCGGACGATTCCAATTGCTTCGAAACATCGGCCAACTGCCTCCGCAGCACCTCGGATTCATCTCGATAGACCTGGGTTTGCTGTTCGCTCTGCGCTAACTGGGTGTGCAGCTGACGATTATTGTCGTCAAGTAACTGAACGCGTCGACTCAACTCAGCAATCTGCACATCGGTGGTGTTGACCGAAGCGGTCTGAGGGGCCTGCCAGGTAGCACCCCCCGAAGCGGCAAGATATGGATTTTGGCTGCACCCCAACCCCATCGATGCCAACACGGCGAGGGCCAATAAGCTGATCCAAAGTTGCGGTTGAGGAAAATAACAACGAAGCATTCTTCGATCCGTTCTTCAGGAAGATCCCGTCATCTGCCGGTGACCGTAGAAGTTCTGTCGGCAGCAAAGCAAGATCAATTCAATTTCGACCCCTGAGACTCGTTCAAGAGGTCAGCCCGCCGCCGGTTCCAGTGGGGCAGTGCCACCGCGATCCCGGGGCATGCAGAAGCAGGGCAGGGAACAGGCCAGGTTTGCGATTTAAACGAGGCGGAGCGAGTCTCGCTTTTTGGGAAATTACAAGCAGTATTCCTACCGGCGGGCGGGGCAGACCGCGGCGGACACAATCCGTTTTGCAGCGCCAAATTGGCGACTGTCCGCACAGACTGTCCCCACAGACCCACCTCTCCGCAGCCCGTCCCCACCGCCCGCAAAGAACTGGGGAGAGTCCCCGCGGCTCTCGTTTAGCTGTCGGCAATCGCTGACAACTGCCTTTGATTGTGAATTTGACCGATTCCTCATCAAGCAGATAGTCGCGGCGAGGCGGACTTGCTACACGAATAGAGATGATGTCAGCTAGCAGGCCTCGTAAGCACGGCAAATGTCGCAGCCCAGCTTTTTTCATCGAAAGGGTAAACGAATGCTATCAAAGTCCGACGTCCTGGTTCTTCGCAACCAGTTTCCCGCGTTGTCGAAGCAGGTGGAGCACCGTACCGCGGTTTACTTTGACGGCCCCGCCGGCACCCAGGTGCCTGAGCGTGTAATCGATGCCATTTCGAATTACTTGCGTAACCACAACGCGAACCATGGCGGTGTTTTTCAGACCAGCGTCGAAAGTGACCAAGTTGTAGACGAAGCACATCGTGCCGCCGCCGAATTCGTGGGGTCACCAGACCCAAATTCGATCGCCTTTGGTGCGAATATGACGTCGCTAACCTTCGCTCTTTCGCGGGCTCTCGCTCAAATGTGGCAAGCGGGCGATGAAATCGTCGTATCTCGGCTTGAACATGATGCAAATTTCACGCCCTGGATCCTGGCGGCGCGAGATGCTGGAGCGACCGTCCGCTACATCGATATCAATGAAACAGATTGCACCCTAAAGCTCGAGCAATACCAGGAAACGATCAACGACCGAACCCGCTTGGTGGCCGTGGGTTGCGCCTCTAACGCCGTGGGAACCATCAATCCAGTCAAACAAATCTGCCACTGGGCCCGACAAGTCGGCGCACTTACGTTTCTAGATGCCGTTCATTACGCACCACACGGCTTGATGGACGTGGTGGATTGGGACTGCGATTTTCTCGCCTGCAGCGCCTACAAATTCTTTGGGCCTCACGTTGGCATCCTGTACGGACAAAAAACCCTGCTGGAATCGATCCAACCTTTCAAATTAAGGCCAGCCCCCAATGATTTACCGGGCAAATGGATGACTGGCACTCAAAACTTTGCCTGCCTTGCCGGCACCCTGGCAGCAATCGATTACCTGGCCGACATTGGCCGCTTGGAGGAAACGACGCCCCCGAAATCTCAGTCAGACACTCCAACTTTGCCCTCAGACGCCTGTTCCGGCCAATTCCGAAGGTCCGCCTTAGCCCGAGCGTTTGATCGAATCGGTGAATACGAGCGATCCTTGCTGAAACCGCTGCTGTCGGGTTTGGCGGCGAATCCGCACATCAAAATATGGGGAATCGCCGACCCTGACCGCAGTCGCGAAAGATGTCCTACCCTTTCAATCACGCACGATCGATGGAGTCCTCGCGAACTCGCTGAACGCCTCAATGAGGTGGGCATTTTTGTTTGGCATGGCAACTACTATGCGTTGCCGTTAACCGAGCGACTTGGAGTTGAGCCAAGCGGCATGGTTCGCATTGGAATCACGCACTACAACACGCACGAAGAAATCGAGCGTTTGCTCGATCGCCTCTAGCCGAGACCGAACCGCCAAACGTCGATGGCAGGCAAAGATCCCGATGGGTAAAAAAGACAGCTCGCACGACGGCGGGCTTGGATGGACGACATGCCAACAACGCCTCGCCAAGACTCACTTTTCCAATCATTGCTGACGACCAAGATCGATGGTCGCTACTTGTCTTCCAGCTTCTTAACAACTTTGTCGATCAATCCGTACTCGTTCGCTTCGTCGGCCGACATGAAACGGTCACGGTCTGTATCTTTCTCAATTTTCTCGAGCGAATGCCCCGTGTGCTCGATCATGATTTCGTTCATCCGTTGCTTAATCCGTCGCAATTCCTCGACGTGAATCTCGACTTCGCGCGCGGTTCCTTGCATGCCAGCAAGCGGCTGGTGAATCATGATCCGAGCGTTTGGCAAGGCGAATCGCTTGCCGGCGGCGCCTGCGGTCAACAAAACGGCTCCCATCGAAGCTGCTTGCCCGATGCAATAAGTCGCAACATCACACGAAACGAATTGCATTGTGTCATAAATCGCCATGCCGGCGGTAATACTTCCACCAGGGCTGTTGATGTATAGATGGATGTCCGATTTTGGATCATCCGACTGCAGAAACAGCATTTGTGCGACCAGCGAATTTGAAATTTGGTCGTCGACTTGCTGACCGAGAAAAATAATCCGGTCTTTCAGAAGTCTGCTGTAAATGTCGTAGGTACGCTCTTCGCGGCCGCTCTTTTCGACAACATATGGAATGACGGGCATCGGTGGGACGTTTCCAGTGGAAGGTGTGCGTGAATGAATTCGGACGAAAACAAAGTCGATTATTCGTCTTCATCAGTATCAGAAGGAGGCTTGATCAAAATGTCATCGACCAAACCGTAACTTTTCGCCTCTTCGGCACCAAGGAAGAAATCGCGATCGGTATCTTCCGCAATTTTCTCCACCGTTTGCCCCGAATGCTTGCTGATAATACGGTTGAGCACATCCCGGTAGCGGAACATTTCGGCGGCCTGGATCTCAATATCGCTGACTTGGCCGCCAACACCGCCCATCGGCTGGTGCATCATCACGCGACTGTTCGGCAAACAATATCGCTTACCCTGAGTCCCGCCGACCAACAAAACGGCTGCCCCGCTACAGGCTTCACCAACACAATAGGTGGCGACTGGGCATGACAACATTTGCATCGTGTCATAAATCGCCAGCGTGGCTGTGACACTGCCACCGGGACTGTTGATGTAAAAGTGAATGTCTTTGCGGCGATTCTCACTCTGCAAATAGAGTAGTTTCATCACCATGTCGTTTGCGTTGGCGTAATGAATCTCGCCCTGCAAAAAAACAATTCGGTTTTCGAGAAGCAAGTCGCCAAGGGTCAACTGCCGCTGACGTTGATAACTCTGGTACGCGTGGCTGTTGCTGAGCTCTCGATCTCCGATGGAGCCGACCGCCATCTGGTGAGCCAATGGATGATTCATACAATAATTCCAACAAACAATGAGTTTCACCGGCCACATCTCAGCCAGCGAATGGATCCTTAGTTTTCAAGATTCCCGAAAATAAGACAAGGGGAAGTGGGAAGTTTGAATCGGTCAGTTTGAAACGGGCGATTAGTCGGCACCGATCGCCTCGATAAGACTTGATCTCAAAAAACCCAAAGCGATACCACACGTCGCAATCCACCAAACCCCAATGCCTTTCCACAATCGGGCTAAGTCCCCCAAAAAAGCCCACCAGACCGACTGGAAATGATCTCTGTCCCCAAACTTCGCTGAAAACACAGGACCAAGGGCACATCTCCCTAAGGGCCCAAGAGCCCCTTCTCTCCATGATGGCCCAAACAATGCGTATCCCAAAGAGCTTCGCAAAGAGGGGAAACAGCTGCCTGTCCCCAAGATGGGTCCTGTCCCCAAGGGTCCCTGAGGGCACCTCCCCGGGTGCACCGCATTTGCGAGCCAAAGGCAAACCGCGTGGGTCGATGCCCCTCTTCGGCCCAACACAACGCGACGACTCCAGCATGTGGGTGATTCAGGGAAGACAACGGGCAAGGAGACCGAGTCGACTTCCTCGGTTCCTTGCGTTTAAAAATCCACTCGGTACCCCCAGGCGATCATTGACCAACCCGGAAGCTGCCGACAGTGCCTCGCCAATCATGCCTGACTGACGAAAACTTTCAGCGAGTGGTGAGGCATCGGAATCGCATTACCATCGACGATCGGTCCGTCGAGATCAGGATAGATATCTTCAGGTGACTCGGCAGCAGTATCCACAAACTGCCTCCACTGCATGCCCCGCCCCACGGTCGGCAACTGAAACTCGCGAGTCTGCCCTGTGCTATTGAACATCAGCACGATGTCACGGCCCAGGCCCTCGGGATCATCGATTCGACTCGGAGCAGTGATGTAGGCAACCATTGCCAGGTCGTGCTGCCCCCAATCGAGGTTTTGGCCGTCAGGCGAATACCAAGAGACATCGGGAATCATCCGACCATCGATCGGCATCCCGGTCAAATAATTCTTTCGACGAACCGTCGGTTGCTCACGCCTGAATCGAATCAGCCCCTGGACGAACCGGAGCATACTCTCGTGCTTCTCGACAAGCCGCCAATCGAACCAGCTGATGTCGTTGTCCTGGCAGTAAGCATTATTGTTGCCTTTCTGTGTCCGACGAACCTCATCACCACTGACCAGCATCGGCACACCCTGGCTAAGCAGCAACGTGCTCAACATGTTTTTGATCTGGCGGGTGCGAACCATATTAATCGCTTTCTTGCGTGTTGGTCCCTCAGCACCGTAGTTATCGCTAATGTTGTGATTGTCGCCGTCGCAATTATTTTCCCCATTGGCCATGTTGTGTTTTTCCTTGTACGACACGAGGTCGTTCATGGAGAAACCATCATGGCTAGTGATCAAGTTGATGCTGCAAAAGGGTGGTCGGCCATCGTGCTGGTACAAGTCACTGCTGCCGGCTAGACGTGTTGCGAGAGCCCCAAGGGTCCCACCGTCACCACGCCAGAATCCCCGTACATCATCACGAAAGCGGCCGTTCCATTCTGCCCAACGATGGTTGCCAAATGAGCCGACTTGATAGGCACCAGCAGCATCCCAAGCTTCCGCAATGATTTTGGTATCGGCGAGCAATGGATCCTCGGCGATCAGTTCCACCATCGGTGGATTGGGGATCAAGTTGCCGTTTCGGTCGCGGCTCAAAATACTCGCCAAATCGAACCGAAATCCGTCAATATGGTAATTGTGCACCCAGTGACGGAGACAATGAAAAATCATCTCGCGGACAACCGGGTGGTTTCCGTTGACGGTGTTTCCGCAACCGCTGTAGTTACAGTAGTGCTGTCCCTCACTCAGAATGTAATAAACCTGATTTTCGAGACCTTTGAATGAAAGTGTTGGCCCTCGCTCGTTCCCCTCACAAGTGTGATTGAAGACGACATCCAGGATCACCTCGATCCCCGCAGCATGCAGTGCCTTGACCATCTCCTTAAATTCACGCACTTGGGCCCCCGGAGTGCGATCGAACGCATAACCACGATGTGGCGAGAAAAACGCCATCGAGTCATAGCCCCAGTAATTGGGACGCTCCATCCGGTTGCCGTAAATATCCTTGATCGGAAATTCGTTGATCGGCATCAACTCAACTGCGGTCACCCCAAGCGATTGAAGGTAGGGAATTTTTTCTATCACACCCAAGTAGGTCCCGGGGGCCTTCACCTTCGCCGTTCGACTCTTCGTAAATCCGCGAACGTGCATCTCGTAGATGACTGACTCGCTGATGTCACGGCGGATATGCCGATCCCCTTCCCAATCGAAATCATCATCAATCACCACACACTTGGGTGGTCGGATGATGCCATCCGTAGACTTCTGGAATTCACCTGCCAACGCCTGGGCATACGGATCGATCAGCCGGGCAGAAGAATCAAACCGGTGCCCACGTTCGGGATCCCAAGGCCCACTCGCCTGAAAATGATAAAGTTGACCTTTATCAATGCCAGGCACATTCAAACTCCAAACGTCGCCCCAGCGGTCGGAATCGCGATCGAATTCGATCACTTCCGCCGGTTCGCGATCACTTACCTTGTTGTAGAGCAACAAACGCATCGTAGTCGCAGATCGGCTGAAAACCGAAAACTGCACACCAGTATCCTGCAACTTCGCCCCAAACGGTGGCTGGTAGGCAAACTGCAGAGTGGGGCACGGTTGTCGCATTAGCATACGGTGGGAGCTCCTTGCATGTAACCAAATGACCTCGGTGCCAACGATCTCGTCAACAGACTGTCGATTTATCGTTCATCGTTGCGGCTTTCTTCACCGCGATTTTCGCCCACTTTGCTAGAGGCGAGAATTGGACCGCTGAAGGAACACTACCACGGAGGTCTTGAAGTGCCGGACTTACTGCTCCGCCAAACGAGAATTCTTTGGTGGTACGCGAACAACACGACGATTGGCGATTACGTAGCGAAGAAGCCTCCCAAAATGATGAGCAAAACTTTGATGATTAGCGAAAGCGAAGTAAAAGAATTGGTAGAGTCTAGAGGACGAAACTGCCTAGCCGGGAGGAACTCGGTGACGGAAACGCTACGGCGTCTGCAACCACCGCTGGAATGCCTCTAAAGGCGCAAATCCCGCTGTTTTAAAATCTCGCCCCACTATTTGGAGCTGTCGCTCGTCCCCCGGAGCTCCTTCATTCGGTCGAAAACAGCTTGATAAAGCGGTGCGCTCATCAGCCGAGGCCTGCCCTCCACCGGCGAAAGAAAGCTGGAGACTTCGCCGAGCCCACTGCTAGCATCAAAGCGGTGCGGGTGGCATGATAAATGCGGTCCTTTCCTCTACTGCCAAAGGCAATATGTCCGCAACTTACAAAGATGCCGGCGTCGACCTCGATGTGTATGCCGAATCGATGAGCCGGCTGCCGCGGTTGATGCATCGCACTCACAGCCCACGCGTGATCCCCAGTGACGGGGGCTTTGCCGGCCTGTTTCAACTCGACTTCGCCGGCAAACTCTTTGCTCGTAATTACCAAGACCCCGTCTTGGTCAGCGGGACAGATGGAGTCGGCACCAAGCTGAAAATCGCTCAACAGACCGGTCACCACCAGACCGTCGGTATCGATTTAGTCGGCATGTGCGTCAATGACTTGCTCTGCACCGGTGCCGAACCTTTATTCTTCCTTGATTACGTCGCGATGGGTCGCGACGATCCGGCCAGATTGGAACGCATTGTCCAAGGCATCAGTGACGGATGTGTGATCGGCGATATGGCGCTGCTCGGTGGCGAAACTGCGATCATGCCCGACATGTATGGCGATGATGATTACGACTTAGCTGGTTTCGCTGTTGGTGTCGTCGAACGCAGTCGCCTGATCGACGGAAAGCAAATTAGCGAGGGCGACGTTGTGCTCGGCCTCGCATCAAGCGGGCTACACAGTAATGGTTTTTCATTAGTGCGCAAAGTCATTCGCGATGCCAAGTGTGATTGGGACCACGCGCCGCTAGAGTTGGAGGGAAAAACACTCGCCGAAGTCTGCTTGGAACCAACACGAATTTACACCTCCGCCATCCGCAACGTGCTCGCACACTACCGGGTCAAGCTGGTCCTACACGGGTTAGCCCACATCACTGGGGGAGGATTCGAGGAAAACCTTGATCGTATCCTGCCCACCCAAGTCGATGCGGTGATTGATGCTTCGACTTGGAATGCCCCGCCGATCTTTGGGTGGCTTCAGAAAACCGGCAAGATCGAAACAAGCGAGATGCGGAGAGTATTCAATATGGGAATCGGAATGACCGCCGTGGTCAGCGAGTTCTATGCTGCCAGCATCGCTTCCCAAATCAATGATGCGGGCGTCCCTTGCCATCCGGTTGGCAAGATCGTAGCGGGAACAGGTACAGTTCGTTACCGATAAGACACAGTTCGTCACCAAAAAACGCATCGGTCACGAACAGAATAAGGACGAATTTTCTGTGGTGCCCCACGCAAAATCTCTTCGCAACTTCACCACGGGACTGTCAAACAACATTGCGGCCCAAAAACTGGTGAGCGACGGACTGGCCCAGTAACCCAGTCCGGTTACCCAGTCCAGCAACCCAGTGGTCATCTTGCCACTCACCAGAACACGAACACCCAGGTGCGGTCCTTCAGTTGTGTTTGTCTCGGGGCTAGGCTTTGGTCGATGTGCTGCCTCACCGACTAG
>JAYZAR010000120.1:0-23787 GCA_036339635.1 Planctomycetota bacterium
CAGATTCGGGTGCCGCGTTAGCACTGCGTTTCCCAATCATCCGCCTTCGAAAAGTTGCGTTGGGCCAAATCGCACCGCCATTTCAATTCGTTCAGCCAATGGGCGTGCTTGATGAATTTGCCCCTGACGTTTGATTCCGACATTTACCGCTTGCAATGCAACCAGATCAGGTTGAGTTTGATTGAGCAAATTGGCCAAGCGTTCGATATCGTATTGGCCGTCAGTTCCTTGGCCGTCGTGGATGTTGTAGCAAAGAATACGCAAAGTATCGTCTTCAGTGGTCTTGCTGAAGCACAAGGTTAGCGCAATCAGCACAGCGGCGGCTTGGGTTGCATTGCGTGTGCAAGTTTGTTTTTTCTCACGTGATTGGGACTTGGTGGTTGGTCAAACGTTGGGTCGTTCTTCGATGGGGAAACACCCCATGTTATAGCCGTCGGATTGTCAATCTGAGGACGAGTGATGAAGAGGATTGGCGGTAGCCAAAAACAATCTTGTGTCCGCTGATTCTCTGTCGGGTTCGCTACAACTGCAGGCGCCGGTTTTCGTCTCGCTAGGGTGCTTTCTTCAAACAACCGCTGGTTAGGCGACTCTGATTCCTTTCGATGAGTGGGCGTGAGAGGTGATGCGGGCAGCGCGCGAGATTCATGATGGGAGCATTCGCGCGTCGACTAGCTGGGGGCTACAATGTCGGTCGATCACCAATTTTGTTTTGGACACTGTGGCCTTGTTAAGGCACCCCGCGAACTTTTTTACCGACTGATTATGACACCCGAGCAGACAGAGCCAGGTCGCGAACTCCTCTCTTATCAAGATGACATCTATGTGACCGCGGCTGGCCGCTTGTCATGGTTTTCCCGGACTTTTCCGACGGGCAGTTTTTATCTTCGCTTCCTTCGCAATGTCGTTCGGTCGAGCGCAACGGCTCGTCGTGGCGAATACGACAGCTTGGAATGGTGTTTGACTAGTCACCAGGTGTTCAAGTCGCTTGAATCGGTTGGGGTTCGTATGGAAATCAGGGGGATGGAGAATGTCCGTCAATTGGATTCTCCGTGCGTGTTCGTTGGAAATCACATGAGCATGTTAGAAACGATGGTTCTGCCCTCGATTATTCAGCCTGTGTGTGATGTCACGTTCGTCGTGAAGCAAAGTTTGCTTGATTACCCGTTGTTTTGCCACATTGTGCGGGCGAGAGATCCGATTCCAGTGTCGCGAGATAATTCGCGCGAGGATTTTAAGGCTGTGATGCAGGCTGGGGTTGAGCGAATTCAGAGTGGGATTTCGGTCGTCGTGTTTCCTCAGACCACACGCAGTCAGGTTTTTGATCGATCGCGTTTCAACTCGATCGGTGTGAAGCTTGCTTTGCGGGCTCACGTTCCAGTGGTACCGGTTGCACTCGTCACCGATGCTTGGGGGAACGGAAGTACGCTGAAAGATTTTGGCCGGATTGATCCCCGTAAAATCGTTCGTTTTGCCTTTGGTGAGCCGATCAGGGTTGAGAGGCGTGGAAATCAGCAACAGAAGGAGGTCATTCACTTTATCGAAGCCAAACTGAATGAATGGAGGAGTGACTTGGTGAGTTGAAACTTTGAGTCAATTCGTGCTGGCACTCGCTTTTTAACGGCAATCCTGGAATGGGTTGTCGCGTTGCTAAAGTTTGGTGTCTACGCCTTACTCACTCGAATGGATGGAAAAATGTCAAGCGAAAACGACACGAACAACTGGCCAGAGTTAGCAATTGGTTTGTACGACAAGCTGACCGGCCGCGAGGCAGAGATCAGTTATGACTTTGATGATTTTGAATTGCACATTCCTAGTTCGACGGCGAATGATGCCTCTCACGCCCGCTGGAAAATGAATGGCGTCCTGCGAATTTCGACAAGCAACGCTGCTGGGGCGTCCAAGTAGTGTCGCGAAGCTTCGCAATTGGCCTCGAAGCAGCACTCGACTGTGAGCTAGACGGTCACCCCGTCACCGTAACCGCTAGGGATGGGGTGATCGTCGTAAGCGTTGGATCGTCGAAAGATGTACGTGCGATGCTCCGCATTGCTCGCCATCTTGGTCGTTTTCGATCGAGTGCATCGCGGTTGAATGATTGCTTGATAAGAACATCTCAGCAACTGCAGGTTCGCGTGGGGGAGGCGACTGTCGTCGTCATGGGCAAAGATGCCAAGTCTTGGTGGTTAAGTCTCCTTGGATTTCCGAATTTGCAAGTTCGCCCGTTGCGAATTTTCAGGTTGTGAACGTTTGCTGTTGTAGTCCCCTTGATTTAAGCCAATGCATTGAAGGGTCCGACGAGTGGTGAGTTAAACCAAGCCTTTTGGAATCTTCCACGCGACAAAAAGGGGCGGAATGGTACTCATTTTTGCAACTCTGAATCCAGACGCATTGCATTGCTCGGCACCAGGCGAACCACGCGGGATTGGTCGCTATTTCGTCAGCCAATTGTAGGGATCATTGCGGGCTCTCGTTTTCAACCCGCCGGGGAAATGGGTCACCATCGGTTAGGGACACAGCATTCGTCGAGATCGTCCCTTGCCGGCTGAAAGTAAGTGATGCGGGCTCGTGGGGGAGGTCCGTGTGTTTCGGTTCTCGAACGGGCCTGCATGAGCGTTGATCTTTGGAAACTCATCGGATTCGGATGCTTCCCGGAAAGGCGACAACACCTTTTGATCGATCCAACAGACAATTGAAAAACGTAGTCGTACGAATTTCAACCCGCCTGCCTCGACCACTTTGGAAGAGCCGAACATTCGCGGTTTAATTCGCTACCGTTTTGCTGAGCGGTCATCCCACTGTTTGCTCGTGGCGGGGGCGTGTGGGCATTGTGATGACGGAAGTTGTTGCGTCCTTGACCGCGGCGATTCGCTGACGAATTCTTGCTGACGAATTCTTGCTGACGAATTCTTGCTGGGGAGGAACAATGTGACGCGTACGCAAAAACGCGTTGTGTTATCAATCGTTTTTGGGTTCGCATTTGTTGGAAAACATGGGTTGTGATGGGGGGAATGGCCAGTTTTAGTGAACTACAGCGTTGAATCGGATGTATGCCAATGGTCGCTTGATTTTTCGACGATTATCTAACAGGTCTCAAATCATATCGCCATGGATGCAAAATGATGGGTTTTCGTGAGTTGAATCAGTTGACAGTTATGCTCGCAGTAACGATCGTGACAGTGGTGCTGATGAACCAGGTTGTGATTGGTCAGCAGCCCACAACGGTGTCGAGTGTGGTGCGTGTCGCGGAGCCAATTCGAGTCGGTGAAAACTTGGTATCGACTCAGCCAACGGTTGGTTCTTCCCAGATTTACAGCAATCGTATCGGTCCGGACTGTGACACATGCTGCAAGCAGCATGCGAAGTCGCAGCGTCTCACCTGCCGGTCGTTCTTGTTTCCGTGGCCATGTCAGGATTCAGCTGATTTGCGTCTGGATCTGTGCGATCCGTTAGTGACCGACCGGCCTGATTTCACCGAGGCGAGTAGCACGGTTGGGCGAGGCGTGACACAGTTCGAGTTGGGGTACACGTTGTTTTCTGACCAAGCAAATGGAACACGTACGCAGGCGCATTCCTATCCGGAGGTGTTGCTTCGACAAGGGGTATTTCGCGATTGGCTTGAGTTACGTGTTGCTTACAACGCGGCTTCGGTCAACAACGACGTGAATACGGTCAACGGAAGCGAAGATTTGTACGTTGGTGCCAAGATTGGTTTGACGCCGCAAGATGGCTGGTTGCCCGAAATGTCCATCCTGCCTCAGGCGACGCTCGGTACGGGTAGCGCCGCATTTACCGATGGTCAATCTCTATTTGGAACGAACTGGCTTTACAGTTGGGAGATAAATGATTCGGTGAGCTTGGCGGGAAGCACCCAATTCAATCGAACGCTTGATAGTGGCTCGGGGAAAGAATACACCCAGTGGGCACAATCCATCGCATCTGGAAAAAGCATTACCGATGAGGTTGGCTGCTATTTGGAGTGGTACGCTTTTTTTCCCGACAATGCCGACACCGATGGAGTCGAGCATTACCTGAATGGTGGTTTTACCTATCTGATCAGCGAGAACATCCAGTGGGACATTCGAGCAGGGTTTGGGCTAAACGAGGAATCCGAGGACTTTTTGACCGGTACTGGCCTTTCCATTCGGTTCCGGTAGCAATCGGATAGATTGTTTTCCACGAGACGGATGCGAAGACGGCATGCATATGGTGACCGACGATGGGAACGCCATGCATTTGGATTTTGAGATCAGCGATGTCTGGTTGCGAATCCACCGGGGGGGCGGAGACTAGCCGCCTCGCGGCCGAACCATCAAATCGCTTCTGATGTTCTCGTTAACATGGTGCGACGTCCAATCGAACGACGTTTTATCTTTTTTTATTTACGTTGCGATTGTTTTTTTGGGCGATCAATTCGATCGCTGATTTGGCAAATCTTTGCCCAAGGATTTTGTAGCCATCCTCATGGTAATGCAGGTCGTGAATGATTTTTCCCTGATTGATTCGGTCGTTCAGATCGTCGGTGTTGATTCAGACGCGCAGTGGATCTGCGTCTGCGAATTCTTGTTGGATCTTGCGAATGTGCAATCGTCCATTGAGCGTTTTTTGGCGATCGAGTCCGTGATCGCTGATTCTTCCAATGACAAGGTGAATGCTTTCGACACCTAGGTCGGACCGCAACTGTTCGATCAATTCAGTCAGGTAAGCATCGTAAGCTGTATTGTTCAGGTCCGATTCGCCCTGCATCCAAACGAGAGTGACGGTCTGCAGTGTCTCGTCTGCAATCGCCGATTGTGTTTTTTTCAGCAGGCGACCGTATAGTTCACCTCTGGTGGTTGGCACCCGACCGGTGATAGGTGGCGGAAATTCATGGTTTGACTTGGACCAACTGCGGATTGATTGTCCGCTGGCGGCATCTTTCACGACCAGCACTTGGTCTTTCCCGAATGCCTTCGTCACCATGGGGGTGAATGAGGTGTTTGGGGCCATGCCCACCATGTTTGATTGGCCCGAGAGAATGAATAGATGGCGACCAGCAGGTGGATTTAGAGCTGCCGCACGCAGTGATGGAAGTGCTGTTGTAAACAGAATGCCCATGACTGCGATGGTTGATAAGGCTTGCATTCGCATCGGACGGTGATCGAGATATGGAGTAAGAGGGATTTGGCCGTTTTGAATCACCGGACAGACGTATTGATCCAGCACAGGAGTATCGGGTGTTCATGCAGGATAGCGTCGGTTTTGCCGCGATGCTCAGTTTGACTTGGTGGTGCCGGTGAGAAAGACCACCCAAGAGCCAACCGCATTGGTAAAGCAATCTTCGGGGAAGTCGGCTATTGCGGTGACCTGTTCTCCGCACAGACAATCCGATTTTCTGAGTCAGTGAATTCCTGAAGCCTACCGATGCACAAGACTTGCAGGGTCGACTCGGAAGCGGGCGTATGTGGCTAGGCGGATTTCCGTGTCCGGGCTGATAGCTCAATCCTCTGTTTGAACCAATCGAACTGTAAGTGGTTCGATCACAGCTGTGCGTCTTCGGGCACGTTCCCATCTGCTGGAGGTTTCGCTAGTATTTCCGTCTGTAGCGTATCCTTTTTATTCGCGCCTGAGGTTCTTTGTTGAAGGTCGGCGCGACTCGTGCCGTCTCGCATTGGATCGAGTGTAGACGGCTGGAGCGCTCGGTGAGGCATCGATCATCTAGGTTCGATCGGTTTGGCGTTTTCTCAAAATGGATTGGCACTGGCGTTTTTGAAATTGTTTTCGCGTTTGCCGCGTCGCATCAGAGGTGTTTGGGCCGGTTTGATTATTTCCGATTACGGGTCGCTTACAGGAATCAATATGCCACTTCACGACAAAGATAGTGTTCGCGAGAATTTGGAAGATGATGTATACGCGTCGTTGGATCTTTCGGTCAGTATGCCGAAATACAAGTTTCCGCAGTCGGAGCAAGAAGCGAGGAACGTGTACTCCGTGGTGCATGATGAGCTGATGTTGGATGGGAATTCCCGTCAAAACTTAGCGACGTTTTGTCAGACATGGTCTGAGCCCGAAGTTCACCGATTGATGGACGAGTGCATGGACAAGAACATGGTCGACAAGGACGAGTATCCGCAGACCGCGGAGATCGAGGCCCGCTGCGTCCATATGCTTGCTGATCTCTGGAACTCTCCGGCTGCCGCCAACACGGTTGGTTGTTCCACCACCGGTTCCAGTGAGGCTGCCATGCTCGGCGGCATGGCGATGAAACGGGCTTGGGAAGCGAAGCGGAAGGCTGCCGGGAAAACGATCGACAAACCGAACTTAGTTACCGGTCCTGTCCAGGTGTGTTGGCATAAATTCGCAAGATATTGGGATATCGAACTCCGTGAAATTCCGATGGAAAATGATCGCTTGATCATGACCCCTGAGGAAGTCCTCAAGCGAGTTGACGAAAACACGATCGGTGTAGTGCCGACGCTAGGCGTCACTTTTACCTGCCAGTATGAACCGGTCCAGGCAGTGGCCGAAGCTTTGGATCAATTGCAAAAAGCGACGGGCTTGGATGTGCGGATGCACATTGACGGTGCGAGCGGCGGCTTCTTAGCGCCGTTTTGCGCTCCTGAGCTTGTTTGGGATTTTCGGATTCCCCGCGTCAAGTCGATCAACACCTCAGGCCACAAATTTGGGCTCTCGCCGCTTGGGGTTGGTTGGGTAATCTGGCGTGAGTCGCAAGATCTCCCTGACGATTTGGTGTTTTGGGTGAATTATCTGGGCGGCAACATGCGAGACATTGCATTGAATTTCTCGCGGCCGGGCGGACCGATTGTCAGCCAGTACTACAACTTTCTTCGTTTGGGAAAGGAAGGCTACCGCAAGGTTCACACGGCTTGCTATGAGACCGCTAAATATATTGGTGGTGAAATCGAAAAACTGGGGCCGTTCGAAATCATCTACGACGGGCAGATGGATGCTGGTATCCCTGCATTGTGCTGGAAAATGAAGGATGGCGTGAATCCCGGATTTAGTTTGTACGATATGGCTGACCGTTTGCGTGGTCGCGGTTGGCAGGTTCCTGCTTATTCACTGCCAGCTCATATGCAGGAGTTTTCGATTCAGCGGATACTGGTTCGGCATGGTGTCAGCCGAGATTTGGGATCCCTTTTGGTCGAGGATATGAAGCGGGCAATTGAGTATTTTCAACGGCATCCGGGCCAGAGTTCAATGACCTCTAGCGAAGCTTCAGGTTTCCATCACTAGGGCAATTGCAAGAAAGTTAGTGCTTTTTTTGGGCAGACTTTTTAACTCAAGGCTTGTCCCGCTGATCGTTGATTGAAGCAGGCAGCACGCTGTTTCGAATTCATTCTCGGTTGTCCAGCGCACGAAACTAGGCCTTGTTGCGGGCCCGCTGTTGATTTTCATTTCAAAGCTCTCGTGAAGCAGGTTCCCGTTTTGCATTGTTCAGTCATTGCACAATTGATCGTTTAACCTTCTGGTCGTTTGCCAGTGAATTCATCGCTCCGTATGTCTGACCCTAGTGAATTCCCGCGATCTCGTGATGCGGAGTGCGTGGAAGCCAGAGGAGCTTGGCCCTTTGTGACTTACTGTGTTTATCAAGACGTTGATCGGCTGAGATGGTTTTGGATTTCTCGCCATCACCGCAAAGGTTTGTGGGTGCCGAGCAAAGTTGCCGCTGACGGTTCAGCATGAGCGAATGTTGCACAGTTGGAACTCAAGGTAACTGGTCTGATGCCGGTTACCTTTTTGATTGGTGAGCGGAATTCTCATCTCCGAAAACCTCATGTGCTCACCGCAAGCGGAGATAAAACGCCGAGGGAAGCCGTCCGCGGTCTTGGCTGTTTACCAGTTTAATCCCCTTGATGAAGTCCAATCTATTGGGGTTAGTTCCCGCCTAAGCGATTGCTATACCCAGGCATGTTCATCGCGGTGCTTGATTCGCTGTTTCGAATTTTTGTCCCCGGTATCTGTCCCGGCATCGCCGTCTTCAGCGCGTGTCGTTTTGGTCGGCTTGCACTACCCTAGTAGTTCGTTGAGGGGGCCCCGCTGCTGGCTCTCGTTGAGGTTCAGATCCAAGCGGCCGAATCTGTCTCGTGGTCGGCCGGCGGCATGCAAAAGCGTGTTGTAGAGACAGGCAATTGTTCGATGGCCTGGATTGCCGTACGCCGGGTACTGCAAATAACGTCCTCCCCGCGTCGGTTTTAGTTTTTCCGCGCGACCACCAAGCAAAATGAACGGCCATTCGACACAACTGCCATGGTGTTTTTCGGCCGCGTCGCTGAGGTAAACAATCAGCGTATTGTCCAGCATATTGCCATTCCCCTCGGGCACAGCCTTGAGTTTCGCGGCAACTCGTGAAATCTGCTCGACTTGAAAACGTCGGATGCGATTGCGAGCTTCGCTTGCTGTCATTCCAGGGACAGACTCGGAATGACCGAGGCCATGCACGTGTTTTTCGATTCCCAGCCCACGGTAGGTGATGTCAAGCGTGTCAGCTCGGATCGTTACGACGTTTGAAAGACCTGCGATTAGGGCGGCTGCTGCAATGTCAAAGTGAGCCTCTAGCCGATCGGTTTCCACACTCGATTCATACTTGTCGTCGACCGGTGGCGCATGGCGTCGGATTGTTGCCTCCAAGCCGGTCAATTGCCGGCGGCGATCCCGCAAGCTCTCAAACGCCTCCAGATATTGGTTGAGTTTCTGTTGATCCGCACCAGCTATCTTTCCCTGCAACCGCCGAACGTCACTGACCATGTGATCCAATAGCATTGATTTCAAATCTTGCTCTGCTTGATCCTCCACTCCGGTTGCCGCTATTCCGAATAAATTCTTGTAGGCCATCAAGGGATTCGCATGAAAAGCCAAAGGCCGGTCTGTTGCGATTGCGGAGATGCCGGGATACACCACGGAGTCCTTGATCCCCGAGAGAACTTTTCCCCCTCGCGTCAAGCCAACATGGGGAAAGATCGCTGGCAGTGCCCTAGCGAGCATCCCGTCAACGGTAGGATTGGCGGCTCGACCTGGGTTCCCTTCGCTACCGGTGTGGTAGCACCCGAGCGCCCCATACCATGCGGAATGCCCGCCCCGGCACATCTTGCCTGAGAGCCCCTGCAGGATTGTCAAGTAGTTCTTATGTGGTGTTAGAGACTGAAGTGAATCCGGAAGATCTTGATCAACGAGTGGTAAATCAAATTGCGTCTTTGCCGGCTTGAGTTCAGCTGGTTGGTCCAGTTCATTTCCCGGTTTCGTCAACTCAGCTGCTAAACCTTGCGGCACCAGTTCAGCAGGCGTCAAGCCGCTACACTTTACGACGAATAGAAAACGCTTGGGGATTTCGCGCAAGTCGCCTGCCGCTTCCGCTTGCACACGCTGCATGAAAGGAACCAGTAGCGGCGCCACGCCAGTCGCGGCAGCCGCCCTTAGTAATTCTCTGCGATTTTTTTTGGGCATGATTTAACGCGACTCTCTGCACAGAAAGGAATCGGATGAGAGCAACGAAGCGATCATCGCCTTCATGCTTCCATCTTGTTCGACATAAGCTTTATCGGCCGCGATTAGGGTTGGCGAATCATCAAGCGTTTCATTGCGCCCAAGCCAAAAGCGAAATGCATGCCGGACAAATGACTGGCGAACCCGCGTCGATTCACTCAGCTTTTGAACCAGTTCATGAGCACTGCGGACTTCGCCCTCGAGCAACTCGTCACCACAATCCGAGACGTATCCGCTGGCATCGATCGGCACCGCTGGCGAGTTGGCATGACGCTCGGGGAAAATGGTCAGCAAGTCATCGACCATTTCAGCGTTTCGATACCTTCCGAAATCATCGAACTGTTCGAACGGTAATCCGAGTGGGTCCATTTTATGATGACAATTCCAGCAATCATCTTTTCTGGTTACTTCGAGACGTTGGCGAAGTGTTTGGTCACGATTTTCTGGAACCACAGCATTTACGTTGAGTGGTACATCGGGGATTGAGCCGGCCAACAGATGTTCACGAATCCATTTGCCACGTCGAATCGGATCGTTGTCAAAATTTCCACTCCAAGCAATCAGCCATGCTGGATGTGTTAAGATGCCTGCTCGTTGGCCTTTCGGCATGGGGAATGGCTGCTCTGTTGGATAGTCCCACGTTTCATGGTCGAGATTGTAAAAACCAACGTAATGGCGCGAGCTTGGCCCTTCAATCGGAATCGGGTGTCGCCCCTCAGCCTCCGCTTTCTGGACATACTGTGTATTGAATGCGAAATTCGCATCATTCTTATTCGTCTTGATGTAGTGCATGTCCTGCTTGATGTTTTCAAGCGAGCCAAGGTAAGCAACAAAAAATTTGTCCGTCGTTAAGAGTCGTTTTAGCACCTTTCGGTCTTGTTCAAAAATTTGCCTCACCAGCTGATCTGCGTCGTCGACCATGCGTTGCACCAAGTAGCGATCGCCAAACCCGATGCGTTTTGCATCTTTGAATACTTTGGGGGCATGGTGGTATCCAAAGAATTCACGAAAAAAACGAAGTGTTCTTGTGTTTCTGATCCCGTGATCTTCGGTGAACATTCGGTAGTTAGCCGTCGACATATTATTATTGTCAAGAATCTCGATCACGACGCGCTGGATTTCACCCCGATCAGCCAAGCCGCTATCCTCAGTCAGGCCACCACTAACGGCAAGTTCCAGCAGGTTTGAGCGAGTTATCCCATCTCGAGCAGTGACAGCGATTTGGCTCGGCCCTTTGTCGGTCAAGGCTCGCGCGATCGCAAATGCCAGTTCAGTGTCGGATAGCTGCCGGCGGCCATCCTTGGTCATGGGGCCAAGCCCGATCTCCATTCGATAAACAGCTTCGGGCTTCATCAAGATCGCCTGAAGAGTGACCTGCAGCGCGCGGACGTTGCCGCCTGCCGCAGCTGCTTTGCGGAAGAATTTGCTCAGGCTTGCATACTCTGCCTCGGTTGGGCGACGCTCCAAAAGCAAGCCAAATTCAAATTCAATCGCTGCTTTTAATACAGCGGTGGACGGCATTTCAGATGACTGCAGAATTGCTTCGAACTCTGCCGGTGTTCTTTTCGTCGTTCTCGTCTTTTCCTCGTGATCACGGAAAGTAACTCCGGTCGTTTGGTATTCCGCCAAGGTCCGGCAATTCATCATTAGCAGCTGAAGTGTCGCTTCGTCAGCGAATTGTTGCGAGGCAAAATCGGCGATCTCGCCGCGAGACTCATCGAGTTGAAAAGGTTGGTGGATTGCTGTTACTTCACGGAGGTGTTGGCCAAAGCCGTTCAAGAATTCGTCATAGACATATGGACTCAAACGCCACAACCGTGATGGGGAAGACGCCGGACCCGGGCTTGAACCATCGAAGAGTCGTTCATGGTTCACATGGTTGCCGAATTGTGGTGAGCTCAGCTTGTGCAGCACCGCAGGTTCGTATCCCAATGCACGCAACTGGGTCGTGATCCATTTGTTGACTTGCATCCTGGAGTTTGCCGGCAACTGCTCTGTATTGGCTGGAGGCATCGAGCCGAGTGTGATCTGTTCAAGCACGTTCTGCCACGCTTCTCGCTGCGATGCGTCTTCGAAGTCAGTCTTCAAATGATCAAGTCGCAGGCCTGCTTCCGGATCTGTTTGTCCATGGCAATCGATGCAATGGGTTTGCAGCAACGTCAACACGAATGCTCCATCCTCAATGTCTGCACCTGCCGCTATTGGTATGCATGTCAATAGTAAGGTTAGGTTGAATGCTGGCAGAGATCTGAGCTTGAACAAAGCGTGACTCTAATTTCACGGGGAGCGTATTTGAATCGGCAGCCTGGGGTCACCGCCTAGCGGATTTTACCATAGTCACTCGCTCGCTTTTGTTTAGCCGAATTACGTGTTCTCTGACGCTCGGTTTTCGCTTTGTGGAAAAAGCAAAATACGACAGAAACACCGGGGTTGAGAAACAGCCGGGACGCGTTCTTTTACTCAGGCGTGTCGTTTCTGTGGGATCAGGGATTTGTTCTCTGGCACTTTATTTCACGATCGGGGTGCGGCCTTGCTTGAATGCACCGCCGTAGTCGAACGGGCCAAGCGTCGTGGAATGCTTTGATTGGTGAGTGCAAGGCTGGTGGTAAAAGGAAATCGACAAGGTTACTCTGCGCTGATTCTTTTTCTTTCAACGGTTAAGCTTTAATAAGAAACTCACGAAGAGGCTTACATCGACATCGACATTTTCGGGACCAGAATATGATAGGCGAAGCAAACGAACCAAAACCGAACACTCTTTTTCTCGAAGTATCTGGTGCTGGTATCCCTGAAGTGGATGGTCTCTTTGTTCCCTCCACCGCACCTCCGACTGAATCTGAATCGGGAACGATCTCTAGCCCCGGTTACTGGAACGGCAAGATGGCTTGGGATCGTGCGGATGGGAAATCTGCGCGGAGTCCCTCGATTTCGTACTCCAACAGCTACAGGTCTTGGCGTATCTGTCGGCTGGATGGGCATCTCGCTTACGATATGACTTGTGAAGATGACTTGCCACCCACAGACCGCGAGTGGCATGTTTACAAGATGGGGGTTGCCCCGGCACCAAAAATTGTGCTGCACTATTGTGATCCCAGACAACCCTGTCCAAAGCCGAATGTTGTTTTCGTGATTGGTGGACCAGGTAGCGGAAAAGGGACGATGTGCGAGCTTGCGGAATCACAGCTCGGGTGGGTCCATCTATCTACCGGCGACTTGTTGCGTTCTGAGCGGGAGGCGGGAGGGGAGACTGCTGCCACGATTAAGAAGTACATCACTGCTGGAGAATTGGTCCCTAACGAAATCATTGTGACGTTGCTGAAGGATGCGATGGAGATGGTGACTCGAACGACTGGCAAGCACAATTTTCTGATCGATGGGTTTCCCCGCTCGTTGGCGAATCTTGAAGCTTGGCATGAGACTTTCGGTGCGGAATCCGAGCTTCCGAAAATGTTATACTTCGAGTGCCCTTTCCCGATCCTCGAAAAAAGGATTTTGGGCCGTGCAAAGTACAGCGGCAGAAGTGATGACAATATCGAGAGCGTGAAATTACGGTTTGATACGTTCAAGGAAGAAACGTTACCAACCGTTGAGTTTTTTAAACGCAAGGGAAAGTGTGTTGAAATCGATACCAGTCAAGAGCGCCAAGCGGTGTACGCAGAGGTGGAGGATTATCTTTCCGAGTACACCGATGCGACCTTATCACAAAGCCCGCTCACCGAGCGGGCGGAGATCCTACTTGGATTGAGGCCATATCCCAAGTCCTAGCTCGTTCGCCAGTAACTCCGAGCATCTTTTCGCGATTTTTCAGAGAGCCTGAGTTGAGAAGTCCGGCAGTCTAATGTGAGATCGTGATGCGCGGTAAAATGGGGAGGGTGCCTGGCGTGGATTGGAGAGGCTGGAGGTGAGTTGCGAGCGAGTGAGTGGCGGGAACGACGCCTGGGGTTGGGCGGAGGGTGCTGCGACCACCAATGAAATCAGAGTCCCATTCTCGTTTTCATTCAAAAAAATTTCATTCCTGTTCTGACTCTGAAAGCCTGGTTTTCCTCAGCCAGCAAATTGAAGTTTCAATCAGATTTGGCTCGCGGATTACGAAGAGATGCCGTGGATCTATTAAATAGTGAAACCGTCGATCCCCCGACTTGCGTGAAAGAGAATCCACGCCAACGCCGCCACCACCAGCAAATTACACCCAGTAGGAACAGTTTGTTGTTCAAGAGTCTTTGCAGTGCCGTGCCAGATTGACTTGTAAACTCTGAATTGGTGACCTCGGCGCCGAGCCTTACCTGTGTTGTGCGGTATCCGGACTTCAGAGAAGCCAACATTGTATTTGTATCATAGGTGGGTTTTTCGACGGTCTCAGAGCCGTAATAGACGCGAGATGGTTCGGAGTCTGACATGAAAAAAATCAATGGGTAGTGGTTTCCTTCCATTTCGAGCCCGTCAATGTTCAACGGTGGGCTGTCTCCATTGCGAACGACGATCCGATATTCTTTCTCACGTTGTTCCGGGAAGGTGGTTTTGAGCTTGTCTCGCTGAAAGTTTCCGACGTGCACGCCCAGCAACACATGATGCTCCATCTCGGCCCATTCAGTGATTGCTCCGCGAACCACTGGTACCTGTACCGAAACCTGTCGGCTGAAATTCTGACTCGATGTTCTTAACGTAAGTGTGGTCAGCGGTTCACATCGCGTTTGGAGCATAATGACGGTTGATTTTTCCTCGCTGTTTTCTTCCGTTTCAAACGCAACGAGCAGGTAAATCGTTTTTTGGCTTCCTTTGACCATCCGTCGTGTCTCTTCGAACCAACAATCGATTCGATCAACGCGAAATGGGCGACTTCGCAGGAGCGTTGTTTCTGTCCTGCGTATTTCCTCTTCTCCCTTCAGTTCCCGAGTAATCTTCATCAGCTGCGACTGTTGCCGTTCAGTGACGTAGGCGATTTTTACCTTGAACTGCCTGTATTGGCTTTTGGGTGGTTCGATTTCTTGTTTGCTTAAGTCCATGTAGCATGAGAAATCGAATATCCGACCATCCGTTACCAGGGGGGACCATTCATCCCCATTGCAACTGCCAGAGACGCTGACAAGTCGCTCGTGGTTGTTAGCGGTGTGACGATGCTAAGTCCATTTGCGGCGGGGGCATCGTCATCTAATTTTAACGTAACGATGATGCTGCCATCTTCGTGTTCGTCCAGCGATAAGATTTCGCTTTCGCGAGGCTTGCGAATTGTTTCTCGTCGGTTGGTTGTGGTAGGTTTCCACGCGGAACGGGGACTCGATCCCCTTCGCATTAAAAACACGAACGTCCGGAAATTGCGCTCGGGTCGCGGCGTAGACGTCACTGTCAAGGGGCACGCGGACGATCGTGTTATCCGGTGACTCCGATAGTTCAATGCTCTTGTAATACCGAAAGGGGAGTGGTTCCTGCACGCTGGTTAATGAAGTAGGGACGAGGGAAGCGAGAGTGGAAAATGCAAGAACCGCATTGGTTACCATCGCAAGAGGACGAATCAAATCGGGCCATGCAGTAAACCCGCGACCGAAAAGTTGAAAAAGTGTGTTTGCAGCCGCCCAAAATTCTGCAGCAGGCTTTGAAACGTGGCTTGGTTGAGTCACCAGCGTCGTATTGTGGGCGTTGCACGGAAGGGCCTCAGCCATCTTCGCAGCCGCTGCTAAGTTTGGGACAAACTTGTTAGGCACCGGCTACTGTCACCGACTATGTGATTACGCTCACGTAGCGTGTCACATTAATGGAACAATCGATCTTTCTGACACAATATTCTGGGCTACTTGGTCAGCAAGTTGGTCGACAAACCCTATGCCATTGACGACGGAATGAGTAAAGCTAGTGACCTGGGGTATCGCGGTGGGAACACAACCCTGTACGGAAAGTATCGATTAGAGAGGCGAACAAACCGTGGTAAACACGAAGCGAGGGTGCGAGGATTCGCACGGAGAATACGACGTGTTTTTGAGGTGTGGATTTTTGTCTTGAAGATTACCAGAATAATAATCCGTGTTCGTCCGAGCGTCTTGGCGCCATCTTTTTAGCTAAACTATACCTACGCGCTTCTGATGGTCGCAAGAACCGCGTCTGCACGTTCCTAGTTCGACCTTGCTCCATCCGATTGCCTTTGTCATGAAATCCGGCCAACGCGAACAAACCCTCAGTCAACTCGTGGTGAAATATTGGCTTTCCTCGTTGTTCTTCGCTCTGTGGTTTGTTGCGGAGGCTGCGGCGGAACGTCCCAATATCTTGTTCATCATGTCGGATGATCATGCCTGCAATGCGATCAGTGCGTATGGAGGGCGCTTGGCGGATGTCGCTCCCACACCGAACATTGATCGATTGGCGAAAGAGGGAGTCCGCTTGAATAAGTGTTTTGTGACGAATTCGATATGTACGCCAAGCCGAGCTGTCATTCTGTCTGGGCAGCACTCTCACTTGAATGGCGTCAAGACACTCGTCGATTCTTTTCCGGGGCCGACTTCTGGGACGCCCAAATTCGCTGAAATGCTCCGACAATCGGGCTACCAGACGGCACTGGTTGGAAAGTGGCATCTCCGTTCATCGCCTTGGGGATTTGACTATTGGAAGGTTGGGCCTGGCCAGGGCCTTTACCACAACCCTGTCTTTGTTGCTTCAACCGACGGTGTTGCCTATCAATCACGGGTGGCAAAGACAGCGAAGCGAACCAAAGGGTATTACACCGATCTCGTGACTGACTATGCCTTGGAATGGCTGGACGATCGTGACCGATCGAAACCTTTTTTTATGATGCTTCACCACAAAGCACCTCATGGGAAGTGGGAACCTGCCGAGCGGCACAAAAATTACCTGGCCGATGTGGCGATTCCAGAGCCAGAAACACTTTGGGAAGATTTTTCGCATCGATCGTCCGCGACGCGTGAAATGGGAACATCAATCACAAGTAGGTTGCATCCTCGCCGAACAATGGTGGCCGATGTGCAAAAGCCTGATTGGCCGGCAGGATCGATCGATTTGTCCGGGTTGAGCGATCGGGAGCAAGGCAAGGCAGCGTATCAAAAATATTTGCACGACTACCTCGGTTGTGTCAAAGCAGTCGATGAAAATGTCGGCCGTGTTCTCGATTACTTGGACGAGAGTGGGTTAGCATCCAACACGTTGGTCATTTATACAGCCGATCAGGGCATGTTTCTGGGGGAACATGACTACTTTGATAAACGCTGGATTTACGAAGAGTGTTTGCAGATGCCATTCCTGGCTCGCCTACCGGGAGCAATTCCAGCCGGCTCGGTGAACGATACAGAGCTTTGTTCTAATCTTGATTTTGCGCGAACCTTTCTCGACTACGCCAATGTCAGCGATGCTACCGAAGTCAGCAAGATGCAGGGGCAGAGTTTGCGGGGGATTCTCAGCGGTCAATCACCTGCTCAATGGCGTGACGCGATCTATTACCGCTATTGGATGCATCTCGCTCATCACAACATCCCTGCGCATTACGGAATACGAACGAATCGCTACAAGCTTGCCTTTTTCTACGCTCTGCCGCTGGACGCCAGTCTGGGACGCGGAAGTTTTGGGGCATCGACACCGGGTTGGGAATTGTACGATTTGGAGTTGGACCCTCAGGAAATAAACAATGTTTACGAATCGCCAAGGTACAAGTCGGTCGTCCAACAACTGAAGCAGCGCTTGCTCGAGCTCAAGCAGCAATACGCTGACCATGACGAACCTTATCCAGAGTTGATGAAGCGACGAAGCGAGCTCTGGTAGGCGAGCTTTTCGAGTGGGCGAAGCACAGTGCACCTGTCGAACATCACTGGCATCGCCTCAACGGCGGATGGACTATCTGCTGTTTTTGTTCGCTGCTGCCAAGCCGACTCGCCGACCTGAGAATTGAATGTTTCGTTTGCATACCTGCTGCGAGCAACTGTCGCAGAGGCGTTTGGCTGCTAATTGGTACGGGAGGGCTGCTGTCGGCTTCGCTGCCTGCATCGGACAGGGGGGCCAGTTCACCGGTGGTTGGCCGTTGCGATCGTTGGCAAGTTGGTTTGCCGGCCATGCAATCCGCAGACCGGTCTTGTGCATCTGCCAAAGCTAAATCGCGTGCAGCTGGGGGGCGAACGATTCGCTGCGATCCAAACCACAGCATCGCATTTGGCAAACCAAGCGGTGGCTCTTGATCAACCAAGGGTAATGAGCAGAGCATGTGCCAGCACATGCTGGTTCTCGTTGAGATTCCGATGGTGAGAGGCGTTCCATGATTGGATGCAGCAGGCTCGGCCGTTTTTCGTTTCTTTCGCAATGGTTGCGAAGAGGAGGTCCGTGAATCTGGGCGTGTCAACTCGGAGTCTTGGCGTTCTTAAGGGCTTTGCTCAAAGCATTCAATAGGTTTGCATACATCACAAACAGAACGACTGCACCGATTGCCAGCAAAGCCAGCATGATCATCCATGCTTCCCGCATCGCTAGTGGTGTGGCTGTGGCGATTATCCCGACTAACATCCCTAGGAAGAACACGATGCCCCCAATCAGAATTCGACTGGCACGCCCAGCGAGATCATTGCGGCCGATGAATAACGCAAGTTGCCGCATAAACAATAAAAAGCAAATGTTAGACAGGAGATTGAGTGTCTGCATAAAGGGTTGGAATGCTCCGAAATCGAATCCAACCATCGGCAGGAAAATGGCGATGTAGTTGGCGAGTTGCAAGAGAACCGTTGCGGTGATCAATCCCTTCGCATTGGTATGTGCCGGAACCGTAAGGCAGAACAAAGGCCCCACGAACATCAGAATCGGGGCGAACAAGATGCCAGGCAACGCCAGCATCGCGACGAGAGGGAGAAAAAAGCCAGCGAGCATGGCAAGGATCAGTGAAAATAGGAGCAGCACGATCCCGTAGTAAACGAGTGACAGTCCCAGTGCGGTTTTTGATAACGCGGTTGGTTGGTTTGCCATCCACTCCATGCCTGCCTCAGAGGACGGCGTCGCGGGTGGCAGGTAAGGATTCGGTGAGTCGCTCATCATAGAAACCCATTTGGGGTGAGGCTGCATAGGAAATGAATGCACACAGGAAACCGATGTCAGGCTTATCGAAGCCAGCCATGATTATAGAAAATTTGAGCGGGCAAAGATTTGGTCGGCGTGATGATTTAAAAGACGATGCTCGAGAGTTTCGGGATTCATCGTGAAGTTGAATGCAGAAAGCCTGAGATTGGCGCTTGTTGTTTTGATCCTGCTGATTGCTGATTGCTGAGCATAATCCAGTTCATCCATCTCGACGGGTAGCAAGCACATTCTGGTGAAAGCAAACTCCGCATCATGGCGACAAGCGTTTGATCAGTTCCGTAAGCGGCGGTTTCGGGACTTTGTGGGTCACGATCGCAACGTCAATTTCGTACTGACGGTATTTCTCAATGGCCCGATGGATGGCGTCCGTAATCCAGTCGATTCGATTACCAAATACGCCCCCGCCCACGAGCGTTAGGAAGAGCTTGTTCTCTCCATTGCGAGTTGAGTTGAGGATCGCTGCGCACAAAGTCGCCTCGTAGGTGGCCTCTTGGATAAGTTTTGCGAATTCGGTCCATTGATCGGTTGGTTGACTTCCGTAGCTGACTGGTAATGCCGAACAGTATGCCTGGTTAACGCGATGATTCGCAGTTGGCAAGGTGACTGCGGTATTCCATTGCAGTCCAATTCGCAATGCTGCACGATAGTGGTCTCGTTCAGATTCGTCGGCCGAAGTTATTTTGCTAGTGATTTGCGCGAGTCCCACGTCAGTGGGAAATAGGTACCCGTTTTCAATGTTCCACAGTTTGTCATCAGCGTTCCCAAGCAGCGTCCCCAGGTCAGCCGAACAATCGATTTGGTGTCCAGTGGACTGACCGATGTGATTGCCGACTGGTGCGAAGTAGTTTCGATAGATAGCGCCGGCTCCGCATGAGATAGCGCAAACGGGACCTTGCGTGTGATCGTGCTCGTAGATGCCAATACCTTCCTCGGGTGTCGCATTGGGACTGGCCATTTCCAGCAGATTGAATTGCGATGCAACCTGAAAAAGCGCACCGGCGTTGGCTGGGTCACGATGCAGCGACTGCGCATCCGCAACGAGTTGACGGACTTTTAGGCGTCCATTCCCGCATGAGTTTGTGGCAAGACGGGAACGTAATTCGCTCAGCGATGGGGTTTCCAGGCTTCCGAACGCAAGTCGATTGCCATTCGGGCATACCAAGTTTTCGCCAGCGACCGACAATTCATTGCGAACCTGCTGAGGCGACTGTTCGGTGACACCGGTCAATTGTTCAAACCAAGTCATGGTTGGTTGGTGTAGTGATTCGTTGATCTGCGGGAAGAAGTCTGTGTGTCGTGGATTTTTAAGAGAAGCCGCTTGCGTTCAATGGAGTGTTATTGAATCGCCTGGCAGTGTCGATCATTTGGTCGCTTGAGGGCGGCGTGAAAACCATCGTCTGATTTTTTACACAACAGGTTAGCGGAAACCTGATGTGATTGGCCGCAACAGCTTGGCTGTCTGCCGCACGGGCCGCATGGAGGTGATAGAGATAGTTGGGCGAATGTTGGATTTGATTGGCCTAACCGATGTTTTTGAACCTCTTCATGTGCAAGTTGATCGCGAATGCGTCATGGGGCTGATCATTTTGAGGAGAGAGATTTTCTTGGAGAGGGAGGGAGATTGAGCGGCGATGAAAAGAGGAGGAGTGAAGCCTTTAGGCTGAGGTGCGGTCTGCCAGACGGCACGCGCCACCTCGTCGCTTAATCCGCAAGTTTCCGACGGTCCGGGATCTCGACTGATCGGGGTTTTTCTGATCTTTCTGCTCGTCTGCTGGCGGCGTGACACCGACCTTATCGGTGTTGTACGCACGGCGAAACAATGGCAAAAAGCAGGGTTTGCGGCGTTTGGGGGGAAGTTGAGGGGGTCGTTAGGCCTGATTCAGCCGTTTTTTTGACGTCAACTCACTGGTTTTGCCTCGGTAATGCAGGTGACCTCTGATTGCGGAAAGACTGTGACGACGAGTGCCGAAATAGACTAGACTACGGTGGCGGATGGCTGATTGAAAATGCCCGGAAATTCAACCTCTGCCATCGTTGCGTCCACGCGATCGACGAGGACATTGTTTCCAAGCTAACCGAGTCCGAATTCAGACGGTGATCGGGGTGGCGTCGACGTCGGAGAAAGCTGAATGAAGCGAATCGTTTTGCCCGCCGAACAAGAAACAACCAATCGCGAGTCTCGTTGAAAGGTCTGTCATGCTCAACCGTAGAACATTGCTGCAAGGAATTGCTGCCGGCACCGGCGCTGCTCTCGGCGGCGCCTTTTCTCCCGAACGAATTTTGGCAGCGTCCAAGGGGAGCACCAGTCCGAAGAGGATTGTGTTCTTCATGCAGAACCAAGGATTTGATCCAAAAACCTGCATTCCAGAGGGGATGAAGAATAGTGGGTCGCTGGCAAACGTGAAGTTGCCGGAACCGATCAATGCACTGGAGCCGTACAAAGAGCGCCTTCACATTATTAATGGCTTGCATGGCATTCACACCAGTCCTTCACACAGCGCGTTCTTTGGCGCCCTTGGTGGTTATCGAGGCAGTGATGGTGTTCCGCCGAGCGCATCGACGATCGATTACGAATTGAGCAAGGTGTTGCCGGAAACGCTGCTACCGCATTTGTGTATCGGCATGGACTCGATTGAAAACATGAGGACGAAGCCGACGATTGCGACGCTATCGGCGAGTGGTGCTGGTCAACCGATCTTCATGCACTCCAACCCCAACCACCTTTATCAGATGTTGTATGGAGGCATTTCTTCGGGTGAAATTCGTCTTCAACACGAAGCGCGGTCGAGCGTCTTCAATCAGATCGAGCAATTGGCGGCAACTAAAGGGCGCTTGCTTCCAGATGGCGACCAGCAGCGTTACGGCCAATACGTACAAGGTTTCAAGGATGTGAACGGGCTCCGTGATCGGCTTGATACCGCCTCGAATCATTTGCGGAAATTTGCGCCCACGGTCGACGACCGGTACGCCAACCCTGAATTCGAAACCGATTGGCATGATGTGCTGTTGGATCTCGGGATTTCATCACTCACGTCTGGTATCACCAACACATTGACCATTGGGTCAGGTCGTGGCGAAATCTTTGGAGCTTGGAAAGGTCTAGGTGTCGAGCAGCAGGGACATAACCTTGGACATATGAACCAAGACGGTAATCCGATCTGGATCAAGATCCGTCAATACAATAGCCGTATGCTGGTCAGGATTATGGAAAAGCTCGAGAGCGTGCCGGAGGGAAATGGTACGATGATGGATAACACACTGATCGTTTACACCAGCAACAATGCTGATAAGCAGCACACCAACGGGGCCAATTGGTCAGTCAGGCTGTTGGGCAACCTTGACGGTGCGTTCAAGACAGGTTGTTTCACTCAGTTGAATGGAAAACGACCCATCAATGCTCTCTACACGTCGCTTCTTCGCGCCGCCGGTCATGACTGTGATCGCTTCAACATGGACGACAAGATGGCGAAGAAGTTTGACGAAAGTACTGGTCCACTGAAGGAAGTGTTGGTTTGAACTGCGTTCGTTCTTACAGCCCAAGCGTTTCTTTGAACCCAAGCGTTTGGTGACGGATCGCGGAATCGCTTCGCCATGGTTTCTGTGAAGTGTTTCCCGCTGCGACCTATCGCCTGCTTAAGTCCTCGCTCGATAACTCGTTCGTTCACTCAATCTTTTATGCGTCGATCAATCAATCGATGGCCTTTTCGGGTCATCGCGTTCTGGTGTGGCATTTTGTCAGTTGCGAACGCCGAGACCTACACGCCTGGCAAAGAAGTTAATCATGACTTCGGTCGTTTTGCGAAAGATTTCCTAGCTGACCATTGCATTGACTGTCATGGTGACTCATCGCCGGAGGGTGATCTTTCGTTGACTGACTTGGGTCCGGTCGATGAGATCAATGCCAGTACTTGGCGGAGTATCTGGGCACAGGTCACTATTGGAGAGATGCCGCCGGCGGATGCAGGGCAACCCGAGGTGATTCGACGGTTGCAGTTTTCCGATCTGATCGTCGGCGAACTGAAACGTGTGATGAGAGACAAGGGCGGTTTTCGAGCTCATCTTGATCCGAATAAAGCTAATTTTGTCGATCACCAGTTGTTGTTTGGCCAATTGCCGTCCGGAATTCAACTCACGCCAACCTCGTCACCGGCTCGTCTTTGGCGTGTGACCCCCCAAGAGCACATCACGCGGTTAAATGAATTGATCAATATCGAGCCGGAGTACGATCCGCAAAAGCCAGGTGTTCGTACTCGTGGTGATGTCGTTCCTACGAATCATGGCGGTGAGCTCAAGCTGTATTTTGGAACCGACCGAATCATTCAGTGGCAAGGTGGAACGGTCGCCTATGCCACCTCCGTGAAGAGCGTTCCTGTTGTGTTGTCCTCTGCGCGAAGTCACGGCTTGGAAAACTATCCTCATTTCTATACGGTCAACAGTGCGGAGGCGACGCAGATCATGGGCGTTGCCGGTGACATCATTCGTTACATGGCAGAGGGGCCGCTCAGCATCGCCGAGCCATATCAGATCACGGACGATCCCAAGTCCATTGCTGACAAGATGAGGGGTGACCTGCGTGGGTTACCGACAAGTATTGTCTACAGCACGGAAATCACGCGTCCATTGACGCCGGTCAGTGATCTGATGATCGACGATGGTGTGACCGAGGATGGCTTGCGAGCGGCGGTCGATTATCTATTCGAGGCGCTCACTTTTCGGCCCCCCAGCAAAACTGAGTCGGATGCATATCTGGATATCGTGCGGCAGTCGATCGAGAAGCTCGGAAAGGAAGAGGGTGCTGTCCTCGGGCTGTCGTCTATCTTTTTGGATCGCGATGCGCTCTTTCGGCCAGAGCTTGTCGAGGAAGGGAAGGCGGACCCATTCGGTCGAGTCATGCTGCAGGACTGGGAATTGGGCATGGCGGTTAATCACGCGCTGCGATACGTCAAGCCCGATGAGAGCTTGCGAGAGGCGATCGTCGCAGGGCGGATGCGAACCAAGGCGGATGTCGAACGTGAAGTGAAGCGGATGTTGGATGACGAGAGTATTCGCAAACCACGTATTCTGCGTTTCTTTCGTGACTACTTTGATTACGACTTGGGAGGCTACATCTGCAAGGATGAGAAGGCGCTGGGAGATACCGGTGTCAGTAACCGCGGTCAGTCACACTATCGCGCGATGTTTGATGCTACAGCAAGCACCGATCGTTTGATCGAATTGATTCTGCAGGAAGACCAAGATGTGTTGAAGGAATTGCTT
>JAYZAR010000121.1:0-13186 GCA_036339635.1 Planctomycetota bacterium
GCCGCAGTGTTTGTCTGCAAGTCGCTGGCCCAGAGAGGTCTGGAAAACGTTTGGGTGCTATATACCGGTTACCGTTACGGCTGGTCGCAGACGGTCAATGGCTGGGCCTTGTGCCTGGTTGGCATCACGGCCGTGATCGTACAGGGGGGATTAGTGCGGCCGATCGTCAAACGCTTCGGTGAACGAAAAGCGGTTGTCTCAGGCACTGTCATCTCCACCCTGGCTTTTTTTAGTTACGGTTTGGCAAGCCAGGGTTGGATGATTCCTGTGATCGTTTGCTTCGGCGCCCTGGGAGGAATTGCCGGGCCGGCGATCCAAAGTTTGGTAACTAGTCGTGTTGATGAAACAGAACAAGGCAAGATCCAAGGCGTGCTGACCTCATTGACCAGCCTCACCAACATCTTCGCGCCAATCCTTTTTAACACCCTTTTGTTCAGCTACTTCATCGGCGATTCGGCGCCCACAAAGATTCCCGGGGCACCGTTTCTATTCGGGGCAATTTTGCTGGCGATCGCGGTCGTCATCTCGATCAATGTATTCAGCCGGTTTCCGTCTGCCAGACAGGAGGAGGCTACTGATCAGCAAGAAGATGCTTCGCCCACATAAAACGCGCAGTCACGCCCGACACATCCGTCGGCGTGCCGAATGTTAAAACGAAGGGTTAGACAACACAAACGCAGCGAGTGTTCATTGCTCGTGAACCGCCACTCAGCTTGACGCCGAGCGCGCTTATTCCACTCGAATGATTCGTCGACTAACGTTGCTTACACCATCATCGTGCTGCGCCCTTACCTCGATCTGGTGGGACCCGGATGGAAGATCGGACGGCATTATTCCCCGCCAGATATGGGGCGTCTTGTTAGCCGCCGGCAGGTCGGACCAATCGCGCTCAGTCAGCTTTTCCTCACGGTTTTTTTCGGCCAAATAGGCGGGATCTTGCAAACTGACCCGTTCCATAAGTGCCCATTCGCCCTTACCCACTCGCATCATAACCTTCGATGTTTCGGAACCGATAAAAACATTCACTCTCACAACGGTCGCACCGAGCTCATTCCGTTTGACCATCTCTGGCGCGTAAATGTTCATCTGGTAATCAGCGGGTCGACTGGCGGCCCGCAGCTCAAAACGATAACGATCGCCGTCAAAGGTCATGATCGAATAACCGTTGGGCCCACCGTCGCTCATCGTTGCATGCGGGATGCCCCGCTCGTCTTTTTTACCACGCCACCAGCTGCCACAGACGGTCACATTGACGATGTGATGATGACGCTTGGCCCCCTGCCAACCATCTTCTGAACCGATCAAGCGGTGTTCCATGTTGTGCGTGTGGGCCGAGAGCGAAACAGTCGCCGGCCGGTTTTCAATCAATCGATACAGCTGCTGTCGATCTTTCATACCGGTTAACGGAATGTGCATCAGTAAGACGACCAATTTGTTTTCAGGGATTGCTGCCAAATCCTCACGGATAAAGCTCAATTGGTGCTCACCTAATTCGCTTTGGTAGCGTCCTTTTTGCTTTCCGTCAGCACCAAACCACATCACATTGTCCAGCACAATAAAGTGCGTCGGCCCGTAATCGAACGAATAGTAGGAGGGCCCATAGATACGTTCGAAAGTTTCGTCACTCTGACTGTCGTCCTTCGCCTCCAAATTCAGATCGTGGTTGCCGATCACGTTGTACCAGGGAATACCGATCAGCGCGATCGCCTGGTTCAGTGGCGACATCATTTTCAAATCGTCGAAGACAATGTCACCCAGTGTAACCCCGAACGATGCCCCGTGAGCATCGGCAGCGATGATCTGCTCAACCACGTCATGCGCGATGTATTCGACCTCGGTGATGTTCCGCGGTTGTGGATCTCCAAACAAAATCGCCTTGAAGGTGTCAGGCTCCTCGTGGCGATAAAGCGGGAAATCAATTGACTCGGGTAGCGGCCCAGTAGGATCCACACCAGGAAAGCGAAAGTTGGCCGGCGACCCAGCTGGTTTATGAATGTAATAAAAACGGGGTAACTGATCGCTCCCCACGTCCGTCATCCAGTTGCGTGGCTTGATGACAAAGATGATTTCATCATCATCCACTGGCAATTCATATCGCCCTTGTTGATCCGTCGTGACGATCTGCAAACCGTTACTGACGCGAATCCCCGCAATCCCTGGCTCCATCTCATCTCGCTTTTGGTCACCATTCTTATCCTCGAACACGACACCGCGAGCCGTTTTGGTTTTCTCACCATGCGTGTGATCATCATTATCTCCTGTTTAATGGGCGAAGAGTGGATAACTAAAGGCAACAACAAGCAACAAAAAACAACAACGCATGATGGGCAAACGATCTCTAAATGGGGGCGGGTGCGGGAAACCGGTGGCTACTGAATATAATCGGTGTACCCCCGGGAGAGGAAACCTAAGCCCGGTAATACGTGGCCAGAGAAAACGGGCGTCAAGAACGGCGTGAGCCTAAACTGAGATCGCTGCGAGACATACTCACTCGATTGTTTGGCCGGGGGACAAGCATCTTCCAACCCGCCGCTGCAAGAGAGCAATCTCCAGCCTTCCATTTAAAATCAAGGGCATCGCACAGAGTAAGCGGTACGCCCTAATCATGATCCCCAAATCTCGCATTACCCCACAGTTGATTGCGACTCGGGGGAACAAATCCCGGTGCTGCCGGGTTTTGATACAGCAAACGGCGTACTTGATCTGTCGAACCATTTATTCGCTCCGAGTGCAAGTGCCATTCGCGATCTTGGGGGACGAGTTCGTCATGATAAGGCCATGGGTCGAAGGGATAATAACCAAGTGCAGTCGCCAACTTATCGGAATTCAACGTGACATTGCCCGCACGCGGTGGAACCGGGCCAGCATCTGCTCGTGGACAACCCATCAGTAGCTTTGGGTCGTAACCACCTACCACATTCACGATCTGGGCGATCTCGTAAAGGCTTAGTCGCCGCGGTCCCCCTGCATGATAAAGACCCCGTATCGGCTCCACGAATAGCCGCTCATACAGTCGATTCATGCAATCGGTATATTTCGGCGTACGGACCTCGTCAAAATAAAGTGTTGCCGGCTTTCCTTGCTTGAAACGCGATGCGATCCAATCGATCGCACCAGCATGCCCGTTGAAACTGATCCCCATCGGCAACGAGATTCTCAAGACACAAGCATCAGGATTTAAGTCAGCCACCAAATTTTCGGCTTCGACCATCTTTGCTCCGTAAACCGTGACAGGATCAGGTGTCTCCGATTCGAGGTACGCTCCGTGCTCACGACCCGCAAATACCAGGTCAATGGAAAGATGAATCACACGGGCCGAATGTCGCGCAGCTGCCCGCATCATGTTCTCGGTGCCAACCACATTTACGCGGTGGGCCATGGTCGGATCCAGTTCGCAAGATTTCAGTCGGCAAGTGCCCGAACAATTTAATAAGCTCGCGAAGCCGAATTTATCCCAAAGGCGGTCAATCGCCTGCTGATCATCAACGTCACAGGCAACAATGCCGTCTCCATGCAGTGGCCACATCGATGACTGGCGAATTCCAATCACAGAATCACCGTATAGCCGACGAAAATGGTGGAAAGCGTTGTAGCCCGGTACACCAGCGATTCCTGTGATCAACATGGGTAATGGCGGCATCGCACTCATTTGCACGCCTCCCAGATGGCGTTCCACGAAGTCGGCGCAGCTTTCCAAAAATTCGGGACTGCGTACCAAGAGATCAAGGCTGAAAACGGACCAGCAACGTAGATCAAGACAGTCGCATTCATCAAGACAGCGGCGGATATCAAAAGGGAGATTTCCGTAAAAGAGGGATTGTTTCAGCGTCATCCGGCGAACGGACAGAGAGTACCCCAAGCTTGATACGCATAAGCCTCAATTCTCGCACCCAAGAGCCACTTGAAAAACGAAGTCCCAACGCAGCGCGATGCTCAGGCCTTGGCGGCACCTCGCAAATTGCGTCAACCGGACTTTACGATCCACCGACTCGTCCCGAAACCCCACTGATGTGTTGAACCTGCGCGAGCATCGCAGCAAAATCTTTTGCGGAGGGACGATCTACCAACTTGGCGACAACCTGTTCGCTCGCGTCAGATTCCATGGCCTACTCAGGATGCGACGCAAATCGGGGTGAAAACGGGCACCACCCGCTACCGAATGCACACACTTTTCTTTTGCCGCGACTTGACTTCACCAACGTGAATCGCCCCTTCAATCCCCGCTTGACTCAACCGCTGTTGGAAAGGCTCGACTTGCTGATCGTTCATCGCCAGCAACAATCCACCACAAGTCTGCGGATCAAACAGCAATTTGAATTCGGGCTGATCGCGAATCCGCCCCTCCACTTCTACGAATTGTTCCGCAGCCAGATTGTCTGGCAACAAACTACTCTCGATCCCAGCGGTCGCCAGTTCAACCGATGACGGCAAAAACTCAACTTGGCCCAACTGCACTTCTGCTGTTACATGACTAGCATCCGCCATTTCGATCAGGTGACCAACCAAGCCAAACCCAGTCACATCGGTCGCCGCTTTCGCACCCGACTCAATTGCGATTTCAACGATTTTGTGTTGCGGCGACAGCATCGCCTCGAGCAGTTGTTCGTATGCACGCGCTGGACAGAGATTTCGCATTTCCGCGGCCAACAGAACACCAATCCCAAGTGGCTTAGTAAGCAACAACTGATCCCCTTCGTTCATGTTGGCCTTACGCAACAGCGAGGGGCCAATCCGCTGGCCAATGACAGTAAATCCAATCTCCGTACGCGGCCCCACGATGGTATGTCCCCCGACAATCGTTGCATTCCACGCGGAAAACTCTGCCTTGGCACCCGCCAATAAATCAGCCACAAACCGTTGCTGAACTCGCGGGTCGCCATTGGGAATCACTAGATTCGCAAGTGCCTCGGTGACCCGTGCCCCACTCGCAACGATATCACTCGCCGAATGCAAAGCAGCGATTCGCCCAACCGTGTATGCATCGAGAAGCGGTGCCGAAAAAAAATCGGTCGACGCAATGAGTTTCCCACAACCCACTTCCCCGCCGATTGAAACGGCATCCTCCGCTTCGACTTCGGCGGACAACGCAAGTGCATTTCTCAGCGATGCTGCCCCCAACTTGCAACCGCAGCCACGACACTGCATCTCGCGCTCATCTTCAGCTGTGCCAGACCCCATCGGCGTGACCGCAAACTTCTCCATAAAACCGAGATCGATTCGCTGTTTGAGTCGCATCACCCAGCGTCCTGAAAAGGAAATCCCCTTCCATTGGCCAACCGCCCGGCCATCACCGAGATTGATCAATTTCAAAAAATCGTGTTGTGGTGAGTACGCTTTTAGCTCGCGGTCATCTAAAGCAAGACGAATGTTATCCCACAGGATTGGACCTTGCCGGACGGCATACACGCCCGCCTTAGGCAATGACTCTCCCTTGATCGTACCCGTGTCCCCGACGGCAAACACATGACGACGGTTGGTCGATTCCAGGTGGTGGTTCGTCGCGACAAAACCACGCTCATCCAAGTCGAGACCCAACTTTGCCAGGATGGGTGGCGCCGCAGCCCCGGTTGCCCAGATAACAACATCAGCGTCAACGAAATCACCATTGTCAAGCTCGATCGCGGTCTCACTTAACCGCCTGACGGCGTGCCCTGTCACGATCTTCACGTTTCGTTTCTGCCACGTCTTTAGAATGGTTTGCCGCGTGCGTTCCTCGACTTCAGAGATGACCCGCTCACTTCTCGTCACCATGGTCAATTGGTACGCATCGATCTTCAGCGGCGAGAGAAAACCTGGCAGACAAGAAACAATTTCGACACCCGCGACTCCGCTTCCCACGACAACAATTGACAACGATCCATCCGACTGACGCTGCTGAACACGCGACACCGCTTCCTTCAAACGCTGCACGAATGACTGCATCGGCTTGATTGGTACCAACCCATCGGCTTGTCCCTCGATCTCGTTCATCGCAGCGACAGAACCAATCCCAATCGACAAGACATCAAATGGAATAGCCGGGCGACTCGCAAACTGAATTTCACGTACGGCATGATCGATTCCAGTCACTTCGTCGGTGACCAACCGTGCTCCTGAAGCCCCGCACAAGGCCGGCAGATTAATTTCCATCTGGGCAGGGCTTACCTGACCGGCCAACCTTGCCGGAAGCATTCCCGAGTACGTCGCGAAAGCATAATTTGATAAGCAGGTCAAATCCGTGTCGGGGGGCCGGTTCATCCTCCACATCCGTAACACGTGCGCATTGGTATGCCCAATCCCCATGAGAACGACATGTCGACTAGCAAGCCGCTCGATCATTCGTCTGACTCGATCTCAAACTGCCTCAAGACATCCGCCAATCGCTGACGCAAATCTCCCATTTCATCGATGGCTATGGTCCTAACATCTACCCAAACCGCATCATCGGTGACGCGAGTTTGAACCGCAGGATTCCCCTCACGCAGCATTTTTGCAACGCGATTTGCATTTCTACCATAAACCTTCAACGCAAACCCGGGACGGGTAGCCCCGGGGATTGCACCACCACCCACAGGTGAATCGCACGACACGACATCGATGCAGCGCTGATCGGGCAACGCTTGTCTTAATTCTTCACATCGATCACGAAGCGATTGAGGATCCGACGCCAGCATTCGCAGCACCGGCAACTCGGCCATTGCCCTGCCCGCCAAGTGAATCTCCACCGTCGCTTCTAATGCGGCAAGCGTCAACTTATCGACTCTCATCGCTCGCATCATCGGACTCTTACGAATCGGATCGATCCAACGTTTACGACCAACAACCATCCCGCACTGGGGTCCACCAAACAATTTATCACCACTGAAGAGCGTCAATTCGGTTCCGCAAGCAACGCTTGCCGCAACAGTCGGTTCAGCTAGCCCCAGTGTTGTCATGTCCGCGATACAACCACTCCCTAAATCATCAATCACAGGTACATTTTCCGGGCGATTTAAAGCCGCCATTTCGTCGATGCTCGGCTCTGTTACAAATCCACTCTGCTGGAAATTGCTGCGGTGCACTCGGATCACAGCACCTGTCTGTTCCCCCATTGCCGCTTCATAGTCGCGCAGATAAGTGCGATTGGTCGTCCCCACTTCGCGAAGCTTGACACCAGCTGCGATAAACACATCTGGCAATCGAAAGCCACCCCCAATTTCCACTAACTGCCCACGAGAGACGATAACCTCCTTGCGAAAAGCCGTCGCTTGCAAGACGAGCATGGTTGCCGCTGCGCAGTTATTAACGATCACCGCGTCTTCAGCGCCAACCAATTGAGCGAGCATTCTCGCGACTCGGGACCCGCGTTTACTTCGCCGCCCCGATTCAAGATCAAGTTCGATATTGGCATACCCCGTTGCCTGCTCCATCCTCTTGATGGCCGCTTTGGCCAACGGAGCACGACCAAGGTTGGTGTGCAACACAACACCTGTTCCATTGATCACCCGCTGAATCGCTTGCCCGCTATCGGCCTGCTGACGACGTTCGATCAATTTCACAATCTGCCGCAACCATGCGTCACTTTGATCCACTTTACCGGCTAGTATTTCGTCGCGGCAGAACTGGATCGATTCCTTCGCCCATTGACTTAAACATCGATGCGGCAATCGGTCTCGTAATCCTTCTAAACCAGGACTGCGCAGCACTTCATCAACGGAAGGCAACACTCGAAGTTTATCTGTTTTGCTCAAGTTGATTCTTCCTTCCCCCGATCCGCACCGCAGATCTCATTCATCGCAGGTCCCGCCAATCGGGCATCTCCCTCGCGAACAGTGATTCCCGATCGGTCACAATACTCAAGCAGAGGAATCGCATGCTTTCGCGTCACGGCCCAGTGATCTCGAATCGCCGCGACGGACTGAGGTCCATTGTCGACTAAATCCCGCAGTTCGCATCCAAGTTCTGTCATTGTCTCGCGGGCGATGAACAGCCCATTACCAATCTCCAACAAAATTTTTTGCTCACTGGCAAAACGCACCAAAGAGGTCACTGCCTCAATTGTACTCTCGGTCTGCTGGGCCAACTCCTTCATAGTCGGAGGAGTTCGATTCTGTTTGTAAAGCCCGAGAATCCGCTCCATCTTGGCTCGTTGTTTTTTCGACAACACCGTCGATTCAGATGCAAGCGCTAGCAGCGAGTTGAATCTCACAATCGCTTTGTCGTCGATCATTTGTTGAATGATTCGTGACACAACCGGTTTGGATATCCCCGCTGCGGCCCGTCGAAGAATAGCATCCTCCGCAATCCAAGCGTCCTCTTCCGAATTCATCTGGACGGTCAGCAAATCGATCACCCTGCGACGAGTCCGCTGTAGAATTTCACCAGACAATAGCCGACCTTCGGAGCTTTCTTCAACCGCTTCTTGTTCCAGGCAAGCGACAATCGCATCGGCCTGCTCGGGCGGTGATATTCCCAATTGCAAATGCAGCCAGGCAGCGTCGGGACTTAGTTCGCCGCGGAATTCGACCCAAGCAGAAAGTCGTTCGGCCCCGTTTCCGGCCGCCAATTGCCGCCCCATTTGTAACAGTCGATTCATCTTTCGTTCGGACCGATCCAGTGCAGCTAAAATCCGACCACCCGCGAAGGAACCAACCGGATATGGCTTCCGAAATAGACAGGGCTGTGCAAACGTCGAAACAACCGGCACCTCTGCGTCCACTACGACGATCGAGCTTTCCCCCGCAGCGAGATTGCGAATACCTCGAATCGTCGCTTCGCAGGACGTGGCTGCAGTGTGCCATTGAATTGTCGCAGGGCACTTGAGATCCCCTGCGTCGGAAAACAGAGTCAGCTCTACGATGAACCGCGTATGCCCCCGGTGTGAATCCGGCGTGACAATTTCATCACCGCGTTCCAAATCAGCCGATGAGATTCCGGCCAGATTAATCGCCGTCCGCATTCCAACTTGCGACTCCTGCACGTCTTGCCCATGAACCTCCAACTCGCGGACCCTAGCTGTTTGGCCGCTACGCACCAACTCGATTTGATCACCTAACTTGACTGAACCACTCCACGGGGTGCCAGCAATAACACAACCACGTCCCTCGATCGTAAAGACCCGGTCGATCGGCATCCGAAACGGGCCTTGTTGGGATCGCTGGGTGGTGCGTGCCAGTTCGCGCAGCTGTTCCTTTAAGGCCCCCAAACCTTCGCCGGTAACGATTGACACTTGGAGTTGGGGGATATCGTGAAATCCAAATTCGGCAAGAAAAAAATCTAGCTCCTCAGCCAATTGATCTCGCGTTGCTTGATCCACCAAATCAACACGCGACATCGCCACAACGAGAGTTTTGACGCCCAAGGATTGTAGAATCGCAGCGTGCTCAAGCGTTTGTGCTTGGATACCTTGGTCCGCCGCAACCACCAACAAACCGATATCGACGGCAGAGACACCAGCCAGCAAGTTCCCGATGTATTTTTGGTGCCCCGGTGCGTCAATCAACGCAAACTGGTCCTCTTGGTCGATGTACGATGCAAATCCTAGATCGATCGTAATCCCGCGGCGTTTCTCCTCCGGATGTGTATCAGTATCGACACCACTCAACGCTGCGACAAGCGAAGTCTTGCCGTGATCGATGTGACCGATGACGCCAACGATCGTGTAATTCATACGTCCGATCGATTCAGAGGATTGAACTTCATAGCAATAATTGAGCCTGAGGAGCTTGGGTGACCCGCTCAGGCCCCAAAGCCTGACTTCAACCTTTTCGCCTTTAACCAGAGCCCCAAAGAAAGGATGCCCGTTCTTTCATAGGGTCCGGGTCAGAAAACACGCTCCGCAGATGCCGGTCACGCTTGTTGACAATTCAGGCCCACTCCATGACCCGCGTAATCATCCTCGATTCGACCGTCCATCGCAATCAGTGAGAGTCGTATTTGCCCACCTAGCCGCTGTGCAATTCGTGGGGAGATCAGCCAGGCAAAGCTGATTCATTCGATCGCCGAAGCTATCCAGAGACAAAATGTCATGTCGCTAACGCACCAGCGCAACTTCGATTTCCAAACCGGGGCCGAACCCCATCAAAAGCCAGGGCTTCGGCTGCGAGTTTTGCTGGAACTCGTTCAGAATAAAGAGCATCGTGGCGGAGGACATGTTTCCATGTTGTTTTAACACTTCGCGAGGAATGCGAAGATCTTCATCGGTCAGCCCAAGTGCGGCTTGAACTGCCGACACGATTCGCGGACCACCGGGGTGCACTGCCCACCCACCAATTGATTCGATCGATTCACCCTGCTCCGACAACCACGGATCGAAGAAAGAAACCAAGTGTTGCTCGATCAGATTTGGAACCATAGCAGAGAGCGTCATCTCAAAGCCGTGATCGGCAACCCGCCAAGTCATCGCTTCACGGCTATCCGGCATCAGATAGGAACCGGTACCAACTAATTCACCACAATCTCGCCTTCCATTGCCCGCGCTAATCACAGCTGCGGAAGATCCATCGGCAAAAATCGAATTACTGACGATTCGGTCAGCATCCATTCCATATTGCAAATGCAAGCTACAAAGCTCCACACAAACCATCAAAACTTTGGCATCGGGATTGGCAGCCACAAGTCCCTCGGCTGCACGCAGCCCATTGATCGCGGCATGACATCCCATGAAGCCAATTTGCACACGTTGTGTTGTCGCCGGCAGTCCGAGATCCTCGATCAAGGAAATATCGATTCCTGGAGCAAAAAAACCGGTACAACAAACCGTCACTAAATGGGTAATCTCGCCCGGCTTCGTGCCTGCCGCAGCGAGTGCGTGCGATGCTGAATCCCTCGCCAAACGGGGTGCTTCAATCGCGAACCGATCGTTTCGCACCTTGGTGCTTGGACCTCGATCTTGGTCGGTTTCGGCCGGTGGATAAAAAACGTGTTCCCGCAACTCGGAACCCGGGTCCTCTTCCAGCAAAACACTGCCACGACGTTCGATGCCGGAACGACGGTAAAGCGCTTTGACCTTGCGGTCAAAGCTGTTACCGCCACAAAGAAAACTTGCCGCGAATTCCGCGCTCACAGGTGTCTCCACGCTGTGCTGGGGGACGCTTGTCCCGATTCCGCGCAGCGACACCGTCACTCCATTCGACTGGCGATTGACCATCATCTTTCAGCTTCCCCAAAAAGGATTCGTGGCCGCAGTGTACCAAAAGTGGCCAATGCAACGACCTAAACAAGCTTATCTCCTCGGGAAGCAGCATCGCCAAACGCGAGCTGCAGCCGCTTTTGGACTCAAGCCGACATACCGTCCCACACCGCTGCAAGCACTTCCAGTGCTCAAGGTTTGAAAATGCGAATGTCCGCTAAAACGCGCTAACTTGAGTAGTTAGGTTCCTGACGCTCGCAAAACCAACTGACTGCGATGATCCCCGCGAACATTTTACGGCTCGAAAATCGTCATTGTTTTGCGAGATTTAACGGGGTACCACCGCGCGATTTCCCTTGCCAGTCGGGCGACCACTTCGGGATTCGCTGCCGCTTGGTTCGTAGATTCCTCTGGATCAGCAATTAGATCAAACAACTGCGGTCGCTTTTCATCACGCGGATGGGTGCTGGCGTAACGATTTACTTCGCCATCATAAGTCAGCAACAATTTCCATTTCCCCTCTATTACCCAACGAAATAACAATGTTTTTTCGGGATCTTCAATGTCCGCGATATCGTGCGCGAAACTCTCGCCGAAAATCCGCTCCCGTTCAATTGGATCCTCCGACTTGAGCTCGGGCAACAAATTCAAACCAGGTAAATTTGCCGGTACTTTTGCATCCGCGGCAGCCAAAATCGTTGGGACGATATCGATACTGCTGACAACCTCACTTCGCTCGCCGGGAGGAATCACGCCCGGCCAGCTATACATGATTGGTGTTCTCACACCCCCTTCATACGGAGTTTGCTTTGATCGTGGCGCATACCCATTGCGTTCTGGGTTTTGAATCCACCCATTGTCGGTCACATAAACAATCAGCGTGTTTTCACGCTGATTGTTCTGATCCAAGATCTCCAGTAGTTGGCCACAGGTTTCGTCAAACCAATCACACATCGCGTAATACCTGCTCACCGTCAAAGGCCGATCGGGACGCTGGTATTTTTCTAATAAGCGTTTCGGTGGATTGTGTGGTGTGTGGGGCAGGAACGGTGCACACCAAATGAAGAATGGCTTTTCCTTTGCAGTAGCGTCTTCGACAAATTCCGCGATCGGGTCCAACCCTTCGCGGCCAATTTTCAATCCATCATCACCATGTCGTCCACCGGGTTTCGGAAATCCACGGGTCATGCCGTATGTAAAACCGCCATTGGCAAAACTTCCCTCCCAAAACTTACCGCTTTGGTGACTCAGGTAACCTTGATCACCGAGTAGTTCTGGGACAGTCTCGAAACGGTCCAGATAGGAAATCAATTGTGCCCGCCGCTGCTTGTAAAGCTCCGAATTTCGCTCCGCGTATTTCGGTGACGGATCGTTCCCCGTCACGCCATGCACCGATGCGTAATGCCCGGTCATCAGGGTTGCCAGAGACGGACGGCACAGGGCCGTCGGGACATACCCTCGCCGAAACACAGCACTTTCTTTAGCGAGCTGATCAAGGTTCGGAGTCTTGATAGCTGGATGCCCCATGAAGCCGTAATCAGTCCAGGCTTGATCATCCGAAATGATCAGGACGATGTTAGGTTGCTCCGCTTTCGCTTGCGTTTCACTGATAATTGAACAGGCCAGCAGACCGGTCAACAAAAAACAAATTCGGAATTTCATGGTAGTTGGTACGCGGCGTTCGATGGAGACAATGGTGTGCTTGCTGTTAATGCTAAGAATTATTTACACGAAAGCTATTCTGCCTGACCGCCACTCGCAACCATCAACACGCCCTACTTTTGCAAATATCCGAACAGATCGCGAACGTCTCGTTCGCTGAGCGGCTCGAGCAAACCGTTCGGCATAACCGAAATTTCTGCCGCTTTTCGCTCTTCAATTTCGTCTTTTGGAAGGACAACTCGCTCGGAGCCGTAAACCACCGTGAGGAATTCCTCCGATTCACCCTCAACCAAACCAGTGATAATGCGACCATCGAGAGTCCTGACTACGTGCATTCGGTAATCATTAGCAACCGAGGCACTTGGATCGACAATGTTTTCCAGTAAGTAATCGAGATTCGTTCGCTGGGCTCCTGTCAAATCGGGGCCAACGTCT